>JAFYIW010000098.1 GCA_017538465.1 Victivallales bacterium | reverse complement strand
GGTCTGCACGTGGCTATCGCTGTGGGTGGCACCGCCCTTGCGCAACGCCAGCGAGCAGCTGCGCCACGAGCCGCTGGCCATCAATCCACTGACGCTACTGGAATCCGGCCTGGCCTCCAGCATATCCAAATCCTCAAACCTGAATGTTCGCTTCGGCCAGATGGAGGACAATGGGCTCCTGCGCAACATCCATCTCACTCAACTGAGCGACAACGGGGAAATCCTCTGGGATGTCACCGCCGCCACAGGGATCATCACCACCATCCCCGGCACCGAAACCACCGCGTTGGTCCTGAAGGACTTCTCCATCTCCGAACTGAGTCTGGCTCAAACCCCCGCCCGTCGCCAAAGTGACCATGACATCCCCCTCCCCGGCTTCTATTCCGCCTCCTCCATCACCATACCGCTGGAGTTTGGCGATGCCGAGGACACCCGGTCGTTGAAGCGCAAACTCAAGACCATGCCGCTGGGAATGCTTCTGGGCGACCTGGCCTGGACGACCTCCCAGGAGAACACCGACGCCAAGGAGCGCGGCGGCACCCGCCACTGGCTGGAGCTGCAAAAACGTCTGGCGCTCTCTTTCTCGCCGCTGGCCTTCCTGCTGTTGGGAATCCCCTTTGGCATCCGCAACCGTCGTTCCGAGACCACCTCTGGACTGCTGATCTGCCTCGTCCTGGCGCTCTTCTTCTACCTCTTCATGCTGTGGGCGGACGGTCTGGCGAACCGTCCCAAATATCATCCTGAACTCATCATCTGGCTGCCGAACCTCCTTTATGAAATCGGCGGTCTAGTCGCCCTTTTCCGCATCAGCCGCCATTAATCCCTTAACCCTGCAAAGCCTTTCCGACCATGTGGAACAAACTTCTTCCCAGCCTCCTGTCCCTCTGCGCCATGACCATCCTGGCTCAGGATGCAAGACTCGACTGGGAGACCGAAAACCCGCAGTTGCTGAACACCGACGCGCTAGCCAAATCCGCCGCGCTGGTCTCCACCGAGCGTTTTCCCGATGCCGACGAGGTGCAGCTTGACCGGATGACCTTTCTCCGCTATGAGACGGACGGCACCTGGTTCCAGGTCATGGACATGGCCTCCAAGATCCTGACGGAGAAGGGCGTCGAGGGGAATCAGGTCATCTCAAGCTGGTACACCGCAACGACCTCCCGCGCCAAGATTTCCCTGGTGCAACTGCTCAAATCCGACGGCGCAGTGGTGGACATTGACCTGACGCAGAACACCAGCGAACAGATTGAATCATCGGACATGCGCGCCAACATCTACGACCCCAACCACAAGGTCATCAAGGTCACGGTGCCTGGGCTGGAAAAAGGCGACACGCTGCGGGTGGTCATGGTGGATGAGATGCTCAAGCCACGAGTGCCCAACTCCTTCAGCGACATCTACTCGTTTGAAGGGACTTCACCCATCCTGCACGAGAGCGTGTTCATTGACGCACCAGCGGAATTGCCTCTGAAAAGCATTGTGGTCAAAGACATCGTCGGTAAAGGACCAATCGCCACCCAGACCGAGGAGAACGGCCGGATTTCCTACCGATGGGAGGTCGCCAATGTCCCCCAGGCCTTTGAAGAGCCGGAAATGCCCCAAATGGGGCAATATATCCAACGCCTTCTGGTCAGCACCTTCCAGGACTGGGCGGAGGTCTCCCGCTGGTATTACCAGTTGAGCGAACCGCGGCTGGCCATCACCCCGGCAATGCAGGAGATGGTGGAGAGTCTGGTCGGAGACGCCACCGCGTTTGACGATGTGGTGCGGCGTGTCTTCGACTTTGTCTCCTCAAAGGTCCGCTACATGGGCATCACCATCGAGGAGAACGCCCCGGGCTACGAGCCCCATGACGTCTCGCGCACCTTCGAAGACCGCGCCGGCGTCTGCCGCGACAAGGCCGCCCTGCTGGTCGCCCTGCTCCGTGCCGCCGGTCTGGAGGCCTACCCCGTGCTGATTCATGTCGGCCAGCCGAAGGACGAGGAGGTGCCCCTGCCCTTCTTCAACCATGCCATCACGGCAGTGCGAGACCCCAATACCCGTCAGTTCCTCCTGATGGACTCCACGGCGGAGAATGCGCGCGACCTCTTCCCCGCCTACCTCTCCAACCTCAACTACCTGGTCGCCACGCCGGAGGGCGAGCCGATTCGTCTCTCCGCAACCACCCCTTACACGGAGAATCTGGTGACGATTCGCTCCACGGGGGAAATCACCCAGGAGGGGACCCTCTACCTCTCCAGTGACATTACCTTCACCGGCTACAATGACAACCGCTTCCGCGGTTACTTCCTGCGACTCACCCCCGAACTGCGCCGCCGCCACCTCGAGCACCAGCTTGGCGAACTCTCCCCCGGCGTGCGTCTGGAAAGCCTTGCCATCTACCCAGAAGACCTTCAGAACCTCTACGAGCCGCTGCGCATCCGCCTGGCCATCAGCGTTCCGAACTACCTGATTGCCGAACTGGACTCACAAGGGATCATGGCGGCACGGCACGGCGACCTGGCCATGATGAAACTGCCGCGACTTGCCCCATACTTCGGCATCATCCACCATCTGTTCGGCGGCACCACCCTTGAGAAACGGCGCTTTCCCTTCATGATGGACTGCGCCTGCGGCGTCTCCGAGCAAATCACCCTCACGCTGCCGACCAATCTCCAGGCCGAATCCATCCCCGAATACGGCGAGGTGGACACGGACACTCTGTTGTGGAGGCGTGAACTGACCTCCCGCCCGGGACGCCTCCTCTACTCCAGCGTCTTCGCCAACCACAAGGTTCTCTTCACCCCGGAAGAGTACCAGCAGCTCAAGCAGGCCCTCAAAACCTTCGAGGTGGAGGACCAGAAATGCCCTGTCTTCTCCTTCGTCGAGGAGACGCCGCCGGACGCGCTCACGCCCGAAGGGGACGAGGACGAGCCGGACGCCATCTATCTGGAGGACCGCATCCGCATTGAGGTCGAGTCGTCCTCCGCCTGGACGCATCGCCATGACGTGCGCATGCAGGTGCTCACCTACGGCGGCGTGAAGAACTACTCCGACCTGCGCTGGAGCTACAATGACGCCACCGACGCGCCGGAAATCATCTACGCCCGCGTGGTCAATCCCGAGGACGGCACAGTCCGCGACGTCCCCCCCGAGATGATTCACCGCATGGACGCCTCCTGGGTGGCTTCCGCACCGCGCTATTCCCCCAGCCGTATCCTCGTGGTCAATCTCCCGGGCGTGGCGCCGGGCTGCATCATCGAGTATGAGATTCTGCATCACATCACCAACCGCAATTTCTTCTCGAATCAGCGCACTTACCGCGACGAGCTGCCCGCACTGGAGCGTTCCCTGGAGGTCGTGGTCCCCAAGAGCCTTCCCCTGCAAATGGAATGCTTCCCGCTGGGCTACCTGGAATGCGGAGAAGACGGGGCCGTCAAGGTAAAGTCTGACAAGGACAAACTCGATGGAGGACGCATTGCCTACACCTGGAAGGCCAAGGACGTGCCGATGCTCCATCTTGAAGGACGGCTGCCGCCCTCCCTGGTCTATCTGCCCACGACCATCATCACGTCTGGAGACTGGAAAGACTACGCGGCCGCCCTCCGCACCACCGTGGAGTCCCTGGGGGACGGCGGCGAGACCATCCGGGAACTGGTTGCACCGTATCTGAATCTCCCGTTCGAGCAACGCGTCATCGAAATCCGCAACTGGATGGAGCTCAACGTCCGCGAGGCGGGGCCCGCATTCAACATCGTGCCGCTGTCGGAACTCACCCGTCCCGAAATCACCGCGCAGGACGGATATGGCAACTCCGCCGACCGCGCCATTCTCTATGCGGCCATGCTGAAGGCCGCCGGCATCGACAGCGTGGAGCTCTATCTGGCCGCCACCTCGCCACGCCATCCGGCACTCCGGAATTTCTACCAGAAGTTCCCCGTCGAGTTCACCTCGCAGTGGCTGGTGCGCGTCGATGGACCAGACGGCGAAATCTGGCTCAACGACCAAAGCCGCTATGGTCAATTCGGGACCTGCGCCTATGACCGCGGGCTGCTGGTCAGTCTGCGGAACGGCAAACTCTCCACGTTGCATCTCAAGGACGACCTGCGTGGCCTGGACCGTTCGCAGACGCGCATTGACATCGCGCCCGATGGCACCGCGCAAATCACCAAGCGCATATTCATTCGCGGCACCGACTTTGGCGTTTTCCGTCGTTTCTATGCCCAGCTGCCCCCGGAGGAGCGCAGTCGCCATTACCAGAGCATCCTGGCCAACCTCTCCCAGAACGCCCGTCCCATCACTCCGGACCTGGGAACGGACTTCCGCCAGTATCCAGGGGAAATCTCCTACACGGCGAAAGTCGCCAACTTTGCGACGTTTGACGGGGACTTCTGCTATTTCACCCTGCCGATTCACCTCGGCGCCCCGCTGGAGATTGCCAAGACCAACCACCGCTTCAATCCCGTCGCCTGGGACATGCGGAACGAGACGGAGGAAATCGTCGTCACCCTTCCTCCGGATTATCCGCGGATTCTGCTGGCGCCGGCCGACTACTTCTGGAAAGCACCAGCCGGCGGAGGCGCCATCTCCTGGAAATGCCAGAGCGTCGCTTCGGAGAACGGCCAGACCACCGAACTGCACTTCACCTATCAGGTGGACACGCAACCCGCCTTTCTGCCGCCACGGCACTATCCGCAACTCCAGGAGGCGCTGCGGCATCTGCAGCACCCCTCGGCCATCACCATTCTGCTGTCCAAGTAAAAATGCCGCTTGTCGAGTCCTCTTCCTACCAGGTGCCGCGTTTCTGTGGCGGGGCGCATTTCCAGACCATCTACCCCAGTTTCTTCATGAAGGAACGCGAGGTGGATTACGAGCGGGAGCGCTTCGACACACCTGACGGCGACTACCTCTATCTGGATTGGGCAAAGTGCGACACTCCCTCTCCTGACCATGAGCTTCTCGTCGTCTCGCACGGGCTTTGTGGCAGCACCCACCGCCATTATGCCCTAAGCCTTGTGCATGCCTTCCGGCGCTGCCACATCGACTGCCTGTGCTGGAATTACCGCGGAACCGGGCGAGTGGACAACCAACTGGCCAAGGTCACCACCAACAACGCCACCTACGAACTGCAGTGGGTCATCGACCATGCCATTTCCAAGGGCTACCGGAACATCTATCTGGCAGGCTTCTCCATGGGGGCCAACCTCACCCTGCTCTATCTGGGACGGGAGGCCAAAACCATCCCCGAACAGGTGCGCGGCGCGGCCGTCGTCTGCGCGACGATGGACGTGACCTCCTGCATCACCAGTCTTCAGCATAGTCTCGGCGGCATCTACCAGTGGCATTTCATGAAGCCATTGCGGCACTGCATCGCCACGATGCACGCGCAACATCCGGAAATCAGCATTGACGGCCTGGATCAGATCAAGTCCTTCCCGCAGTTCGACGACCGCTACACCGCTCCCTTGATGGGGTTCCGGGACTCCCAAGACTACTACAGGACTTCCTCGGCCAGTCAATGGCTGGAGTACATCCAGCTCCCGACGCTGATCGTCAATCCCGCCAACGACCCCTTCCTGACCGAAAAATGCTTCCCACGCGAAATTGCCGCGCGGATGCCCAACCTCTATCTGGAAATTCCCGCCAACGGCGGACACTGCGGATTCATCACCCAGAAGCATCGGGAATGGTGGCCGGCTCGGCGCATCCGGCAATTCGTCCTGGAGAACATTCGCGCAGCCAGCAAACTGCCGCCCCTGCCGATAGAACCGTTGACGGAGGAAACTTGACCTTTTCCCGCCGATCCCCATGGACTTTCTGCAACTTTCCCAACGCAACATCGTGGTGATGGGAGTCGCCAACCGCCGCAGCGTGGCTACCGCCGTGGGCAATGTCCTGCGCGAAGCCGGGGCCCATCTCCTCTACGTCTTCAAGGACCAGGCGCTCCTGGAGAAAAACCGGCCGCTGATTGGCCAGGACTCCCCCGCCGTCACCTGCGACGTCGCCCGCGAGGAGGAGTTGGCCGCCCTCCCCGCCAAAATCGCGGCGTTTTTCCCGCGCGTTGACGGGCTGGTGCATTCCCTCGCCTTCGCCAACTACTCCGAGGGCTTTCAGCCATTCCACGACATCCCGCGGCAGGATTTCCTGCAGGCCATGGACATCTCGTGCTATTCGCTCGTCCGCGTCTGCCATCACCTCAAGGGCATGTTCGCGCCCGACGCATCCATCGTCACGATGTCCATATCGTCCACGCGCATGGCATCTGAAAGCTACGGCTACATGGGTCCCGTCAAGGCCGCTCTGGACTCCAGCGTGGTCTTTCTGGCCAAGTCCCTCGCCGCCAATGTCTCACCCGACATCCGGGTGAACGCCGTCGGAGCCAGTCCTCTCAAGACCAGCGCCTCCGCAGGCATCCCCGGCTATGTGGACTCCTATCTTTACGCGGAAAAGGCCACTTTGCGGCACCGCGCCCTCACCACCGCCGAAGCCGCCAACGTGGTGGCCTTTCTGCTCAGCCCCCGCTCCGGCGGCCTCACCGCCCAAACCGTCATCGTGGATGCGGGAATGAGCTGCAACTACTTTGACGACAAGCTCATCCACCACCAATAAAAAGCGTCCTGCAATCGCGGCGAAAGCCACGAGTAATACCCCCTACCCACTATGGACTTCACCGAAGAACAACTCCGGTCGCTCTACCGCGACTATATGATACCTGCCTTTAACTTTTCCATGCCCGTCATGGTGCGTGCAAAAGGCTCCGAAATCTGGGACATCAACGGCAAGCGCTATTTGGATTTCACGATGGGCATCAGCGTCTGCAGTCTGGGGCACTGCCATCCACGGGTCAGCGAGGCCATCGCCCGGCAGGCCGCCACGCTGATGCACTGCTCGAATGTGTTCTGCAACGCCAATGGCCCGCGGCTGGCCAGACTCATCTCCGACGCCTCCTTCGGCGGCAAACTCTTCTTCGCCAACTCCGGCGCCGAGGCCAACGAGGGCATGATCAAGACCGCACGGCTCTGGGGCAGCGCCCATGGCGGACGCCATGAGATTATCTGCTTCCGCACCTCATTCCATGGCCGCACGCTGGCCACCCTGGCCGCCACCCGCCAGCCGAAATTCAGGGACGGCATGGAGCCGGACATGCCCGGCTTCCGCGAGGCAATCTTCAATGACCTGGAGTCCGCCAAGGCGGCTATCACCGACCAGACTTGTGCTATTCTGGTGGAACCCGTTCAGGGCGAAGGGGGAGTCTATCCCGCCACCGTGCCCTTCCTCGTCGGACTGCGCAAACTCTGCGATGAAAAAAACCTTCTGTTATTGCTTGACGAAGTGCAGACCGGCATGGGACGCACCGGAGCAATGTTCGCCTACCAGCACTACCCCATGACGCCCGACGCCATCAGCATGGCCAAGGCAATGGGCAATGGCATTCCGCTGGCCGCCTTTGAAGTGCGTCCTGACCTCGCGGCGCTCTTTCAGCCCGGCATCACCCACGGCTCGACTTTCGGCGGAAATCCGCTGGCGACCGCCGCAGGGCTGGCCGTGATGGAGGCATTCCAGGAGGAGAAGGTCCTGGAGAATGTCGCCAAGGCCAGCCAGTATCTGCAGACACGCCTGCAGATCCTGCATGCGCGCCATGCCGTGATTCGCGACATCCGTGGGCTGGGGCTGCTGCTCGGCATCGAGGTCGGGGACTGCGTCGCCGAGGTCGTGAAGGCCTGCCGCGAGCGCGGACTGCTTGTCCTGACGGCCGGCAAAGGCGTCCTGCGTCTGCTGCCCAGCCTTAAAGTATCCACCGAGGAAATTGACGAAGCCATTGCCATTCTCGACCAAACCATCCCGTAAGGCCAAATTCAGGCCGGCCAAGGCGCAGCCCGAGACACCTGACGGCACCACGCCAAAGCCTTCCCAAGACAACGGAGGCGCTTCCGCAGGCGAGCTGCGTCCTCGGCAGACGGGCGCGAAAGCCGCGCCGCGGAGAATTCTGCGCCGAATCCTCTGGTGGGCGCTTGGCGCCTTGATCATGTTGTTTTTGGCGCTGGTGGCCCTGGCGCTGGTGGTGAATCTATGGGGATATCCTGCATGGGCGCGCCGCAGAATCGAGAACGCGATTCTGCCGCCGGAGGAAGGTCTCTGCATCATCGGCTGGCTCAAAGGCGACCCCCTCACGGGATTTGAAATCGAAGACGTCATTCTGGACCGCAGCACCCCAGTTGGCCTAGTGCATGTGGAAATCCCCTCCATGAAACTGCAGCTGAGCGCCGCGCAGCTATTTGCCCTGCAAACCAAGCCGACCCGGCTGGCCGTGGAGAATGCCAAGGTCTGCCTGTATCAGAACCGCGCCGACGCGATTCACCTGCACTCCCTCACCGGACTTTTGCGCGTCAATTCCCATGACACCCTGCAGGGGAGCCTGAGCGCGCATAGCGCCGGCATCCATCTTCGGCTCGACGCCACCCTCTACAATGGCAGCCATCTGGCGGAACTCCTCTCCAGCAGCGACAGAACACCGGAGGAGCAGGCGGAGCTGGCGGCGAAAGTCCGCAACGCCCTGAACACCATTCAGCAGGAACTCTCGCAGATCACCTTTGGCACCAACGACACCTTCCTGCATGCCACGGTCTGCGGCGACACCCTCAAGCCCGAGACCCTTTCCATCCGGGGGGAGTACGGCATCACGGACGCCATCGCCCATGGCGTTGTCATCCCCAAGCACCGTGGCCATTTTTCATTCGACGACCAGAGCATCCGGCTGGACAATCTTCAGCTGCTTTTCTCCTCCCGTGAAGTCATTCAAGGAAATGCGGAATACAACCTCCGCACCCAAAAACTCGACTTTGCGGCCAGGGGACAAGTTTTTCCCACGACGATTCTCCAGTTGGCCAACGTCCAGGGCGCCATGCCAGGATGGCTGCGTTTCCAGTTGCCCATTGAATTCGACGTCAGCCTCAGTCATTCGGGCGACAATTGGCGCGATCTCCGGCCGACGATGAGCTTCTCCTGCGATGCCCTCCAAATCGCAGGTCTGGAGATTCACCAGTGCAGCGGTCAATTGAGCCTCCAAGACCAGCGCGTCTGCCTGGACCATGCCCAAATGCGGCTGGATTTCCGCGGGCAAGAAATCCTTCAGGGCGAGGCAGCCTGGGATTTCGCGGCGCAGCAGTTTTCGGGGCGCCTGGGCGGCAATGTCAATCTTCCGCGAATCCTCCAGGAATTGGGAATCGTCAGCCTTCAGGATTCTCGTCTTGAGCTCCGTTCCAACACGGAATTCAAGGTCGTCTTGCAGCCCTCGCCTCTGGACTGGACGCAGTGGACTCTTTCCGGAACAATCCGGCAGCCAAAGATTCGGGTTGAGACCCTCCCGTTCCTGAATACCGAGCTGGAATTCCGTCTCCAAAGCGGAGAACTGACCTTTGACAAGGTGCATTCATGTCTCCAGTCGGGCGACGGCGACACCCTGCTGAACGCCAGACTGAAGTGCCGTCTGCCCGAGCTGTTCTCCGGCAATCGCCGCACTGCGGTTGACCTGCATGCGTGGCTTGCCTTGCAGACCAGTGAAGTCATCAACGCCACCCCGTTTGCGGAAATCACCGGCACAGTTTATGCCGATCTGCAAAAGAACACTCTGGCTGTGGCCAATGGACATGTCGCCTTGCTTCCCCAGAGCCTCGCCAGGCAACTGACCAAAATCCTGTCCGTGAATCCGTCCTACCCGTTGGATTGGATACACAGCCGCCAACCGGGAGCCATCGATTTTGACATCCCGGAATGGCCGCTGAACAACGCCGGGGAATTCCAGCTGACCGGCAGGCTCCATTTCGACGACTGTGTTTTCCAGAAGATTCCCCTCAGCCAGCTGGATGCCAGTTTCGTCGCGACCACGCATCAGTTCCAGATGGAGCGTTTTGCGTTGGCCTCCCATGACCATAACCCCGAGGTGAACGGTCGCTTCACCATAGAGTACTCGCCATTTGCAATCACCTTTGGAACTCTGGACTATCGCGGAGATCCACGTTTCGTCACACCATTCCTCATCAAGGAAAGCGTCAAGACGTTCTACCGCGAGATCTGGGAGCCCATTGACTGGTCCGACGCCCAGAATGCGCATTTTCAGTTTGACCAGCTGGAATTCCGTTTGCTGCCCGACCAGCTTTCCTGGACATTCAATCTGCAGGGAAGCGCGGACGCCGAGGACTTCCATTATCGGCAGGTCAGAATCCCCCGAGCGCACTGCCGCATGGACCTCTCGATGCCCAATGGGGGGATGCACTTTGGGGACATCGTGCTGGACACGCCGAATCCGGAGGACCCCACCTGTCTCACCGGAGAGGCGCACTTCCGGCTCGCCAAGGACGACATCATCGGCAGTTTCGACCTGCATTTCCATGAAGGCGAACTGGACATGCTGAGTCTGCTCTGCAATGTCGCCGAGCCGCTCAAGCCCCTGCTCGCCCCCGTCGAACTGTCCCCTCGGACTTATTTTGACGCCCATGCCGATTTCCTCCTTGGCGCCAATCCCAATCTTCGGCTCACCGGATCCGTCGAGTCACCGCAGGTCAAATTCCATGCCCTCGAGGTGCAGAATCTCCAGGCCAAATGGCTGGCCACCCCGCAGGTCATCCAATGGGACTGCAGCAATGTGGAGTTCTATGGGGGGCGGCTGGTCACCACCGGTGAATACAATCATGGCAATGGCACGGGCCAATGCCTGATCAATGTGCAGGACCTCCCGCTGGCGGAACTGGTTCGCGTGACGGCATCCACGTTTCACGAGCACGGCACGCCGGAAAACGCCGCCGCAGATGAAGCGGCCCGGAATGATTCCCCCGGCATCCAGCCCGGTCTGCTGGACGCCGAGGCCAAATTGTCCTTTTATCTTAATTGGGCCGACCGCCCGATCCACATCGAGGGGAATGGGCTGATTTCCATCCATCAGGCCGACCTCTGGCATTTGCCTCTGCTCACCTCTCTAGGAAATATCATCTCGGTCGGAACCTTCAATTTCTTTTCGAGCGACAAAATCTCGCGCCTGGGAACCATCTCGCGTCTCAAGGCGACAGTGGAGTGCCAGGGGAACCGCATCTTCATCCCCGAATTCAAAACTGACGGAACGGTCGTTGCCTTGACTGGCTCAGGCGAATACAATCTTCGCAACAATCAGATGGATTTCCTGGTTTCCGGGCAGTTCTTGAAGAATTTCAGCATCATCAATTGGCTGCTGCGCCCGCTTTCATGGGCATTCAAGGCAGAATTGGTCGGCAAGCCCGACGACTACGAATGGCATCTGCGCTCAGGGTGGAGAAAACTCGAGGACAACGACGAATAGCCAAGCCGGGTGCGGCCGCCGTCTTCGTCCCCCGCTGACCCGCCAAACCGTCATTTCGCCTTTATATTACCTGGCAGTCACCTGCGAATTTCCAACTCTCGGTTTCCAACCTGCTTTCACCATGACAGAACTTGAAGAAAAACTGCTCTCCACTCTCGCGGAGGCCAAAGACGCCCTAGCCCACGCCACCGCCGAAGCGGTCATCGAGGAATTGCGCGTCAAATACCTGAGCCGCAAGGGCGCCATGACCGCCCTGATGGGCCAGATGGGAAAAGTCCCCGCCGAGGACAAGCCCGCCGTCGGGAAAACGCTCAATCTGGTGAAACGGCAGCTGGACGCGGCTTTTCAGGAAGCCACGGGACGTCTAGCCGACCAGGGCGAAACGGCTGCCGCGATTGACGTCACGCTACCGGGCCGCCGCCGCGCGCTGGGACACCAGCACCCCATCACCCAGGTCATGGACGAGGCGGTCACCATCTTCCGACGAATGGGCTTCGTCGTCGCGGACGGCCCTGACCTGGAGGATGTCTGGCACAACTTCGATGCCCTGAACGCTCCGCAGGATCACCCGTCCCGCGCCGTCACGGACACCTTCTACTTCGACCTGGAGCACCATGACTACCTGGCCAAGGACACGATGATTCTGCGCACCCAGACCTCTCCCGTCCAGATCCGTGCCATGGAGGCCCATCCCGCTCCCGTCCGCATCGTCTGTCCGGGACGCTGCTACCGCCGCGACACGCCGGACGCCACTCATTCCATGAGTTTCCACCAAATTGAGGGGCTATATGTGGACCGGAAGGTCTCGCTGGCCGACCTCAAGGGCACCCTCTCCCATTACGCCAAGGAGATGTTCGGCTCCAATGTCAAAATCCGTTTCCGCCCCCACTTTTTTCCCTTCACTGAGCCAAGCGTGGAATGGGACGCCTCCTGCATGGTCTGCGGCGGCAAAGGCTGCAAAGTCTGCAAAGGCACGGGCTGGATTGAAATCTCCGGGGCGGGCATGGTCAACCCGAATGTCCTGCGCAATGTCGGCTGGGATCCGGAAGCTCTCTCCGGCTACGCCTTCGGCATGGGCATTGAGCGCATCGCCATGATTAAATACGCCATCAATGATTTGCGCCTTCTATATGAAAACGATTTGCGCTTCCTGCATCAGTTTTAAAATCAACAAAGAAACCTGACAAAACGTGTCAGTTTCCCCGATCGGGGGAAAAACTTCAGAAAGATTCTTTTTCTTTTTTGATTTTTCCCCTAAAAAAGTCTAGAATTAACAGTGTAGAATCTTTTTAGTCGTTCCCCATTTAACATCACGGAGTCCCTATGCAAAAGAACTCTTTCACCCTAATCGAGCTTCTGACCGTCATTGCCATCATCGCCATATTGGCAGGCATGCTGCTTCCTGCAGTCAGCAAGGCCCGCTCCAAGGCCCAGGCTGTTGCCTGCGCGGGAAACCTCAAGCAGATCGGCATAGCCGCCCAACTGTATGTCAATGAGAACAGCGACTATCTCCCGCTGGCCACCCTGTTCATCAAAGATGAAGACGGAACTGCACGTGCGGCCAGCTGGTCCGGTGCGCTGCACACTTATTTGGGATTGTCGGTCATGCCGACGAAAGCGGCGTTGCTCTCCAGTGTGCTGAACTGCAAGACCAGTGACTTGAGCGACGTTTTGAATGATGGAGTCCTTTACTCCACTT
The DNA here is from genome assembly GCA_017538465.1 of Victivallales bacterium. Classification (GTDB taxonomy): domain Bacteria; phylum Verrucomicrobiota; class Lentisphaeria; order Oligosphaerales; family Oligosphaeraceae; genus RGIG1601. Next base: position 4,870 of record JAFYIW010000098.1, on the reverse strand, counting down.
TTGCCACCGCCTATACCTCCAATCCGCTCGTCACCCGTCCCAAAGGCGACTCCACGACCGACTGCGCCGACTTCAAGGTTCCGAAGGCCGGCATGAAGACTTCAAAAATCGCCTTCTCCTCCAACTGCTTCTTTGCCAGCGACGCCGTTGCCGGCAGTCCTTCTTTCGGCGCCTATCCGTGGAATAACGCCGTATATACAGTGGGTGGCGGCGACAACCTGGGAACCGTGAATGCCGATGAAACCCAGTTGAGCGGCGATGAAACCACCAGCTTCACCCATGACGGCCAGGCCAACATGGTCATGGTTGACGGGCATACCCACACCGTGAACAAGAACACCGGGCTTCGATATCAGGATTTCATCCCCTACAAGAACTAGTCTGTCTCCTGATATCCTGAACATCGCTCAAGCCGCAGGAGAGTTCCTCTTCTGCGGCTTGTTCTTTGAGGAGATTTACGGGTCAGCAGTATGAAAAAGCAACTGGGACTGTTTTTTTTCGGGATTGCCATCATGCTCTCAGCCGCCTCTCTAAGCATCGACACCACGCTGGTCGGCGCCAGCGACGTCAATTTTCGCCCGATGCTTCCCGTCCAGGGAAGCCAAGCGGAGATTGGCGTGACGGTGCATAACCTTGCGGAGCAGGACGCCCGCGCCATTGTCTCGGCCGCTTCGGCCAATGGCACGGTTCTGGGAGTCGCGGAAATCGTGGTTCCCGCACTCGGCGAGGCCGAGGCCGTCATCCCTTGGGTGCCCAAGGAAAATGGTGAAACCCTCATCGCCGTGGCGGTCGCCACGGCAGATGGACAAGTCGTCAACGCGACGGCCGCCGTCTCCGTCATTAGCCGTCCACTCTATTTCCCGTGGTTTGGCGGGCACAATGGCTCATGCCGAGATTTACGTTATCCCAACATCGTCTTGGCCGGAGACGAAGATTTTGCCTATTGGCGTAAGCGCGGCGCCCTTCCCTGTCTCTGGAAAGGACTGAACCAGCAGGCCTCCGCCGACGATTATGCGACCGAATTGGCCAAGGGGCTGGGAGACCTTCAGAGTGGTCCCGCCGGCATTATGATCGATGAGATGGGCGGCTATGACGACCAGGAGATTCTCCGTTCCCAATGGTTCATCGGACTCAGGAAATATCTCCACGAGAACCCTGCCGCCTTCACGGCCGTGTGGATGTGCGGCTCCCTGCGCGAGCCCTACTGCAACATCGCCAGAAATGTCTATCGTACCGATGAAGGAATCAATCTCCTGATGTGCGAGGCATACTGCAATTACCAGGTCGCGGAATTCCATGCCTTTCAGCGGCTGGTCTATTTCGACCAGCGCATCGAATTGGCACGGCGGCAGGATGTATTGATGAACACCGTCATGACGCTGGCGTTGGTGGGCCACGAGGAGCACTTCAACCTCACTCCCTACGAATTGGAAGACCAGCTTCGATATGTTCGCATACATGCGCCGGAAATGCCAGGCGTGGGCTTCTTCCACGGGGAACCACCGACGGCGGGAATGACACACTTCGCCGATGAACTTTGTCGGAAGTATTTCCTGCTGCCCGTGCTGGATGTCTATCCGGAAGATCTCCAATTGGAGAGTCTGGAGCTGCATGCAGGACAACCAGTCACCGTTCTGGCCGGTTTCCGTAATGTCGGCGCTTCAGATGCCCATCAGGCGCGGGTGCTTCTCTGGGCCAATGACCTGATCATCTCCGACACCCAAATCGACCTGCCGGCCCTCCGCGAAAAGGAGATTCCCCGTGCGGTGCAGGTGCGGGCGGCATTCATTCCCGAAAACCCCGGCTTCATTCGTCTGCGTGCGGAAATCCACCCCGCCAACGAACAGCAGACCCTGCTGAGAGGTTCCGCCGAACGCGAAATCTACGTGAGGCCATAAGACACCCGGGACAGACAGGACACCCGGGACAAACAGGACACCTAACCTCCGACCTTCTGGCGGGACCAGAGACCTGAACTTTTACCTTTTACCTTTAAACTTTAAACTCCTCTCACCTCTCACCTCTAACCTCTCACCTCTCACCTTTTTCATGGCCCGTTCCCTCGCCATTTTCGTTTTTCTCGCAGGTTTTCAGCTTTTGCCGGCGGCACAACTGACCGCCGTCCATGACACAGAACAGGGTATCACGCATCTTGCCGTCACCGATGCGGACCCCGACCGGCAGTATCTCATCTACCGTTCCAGCGAGGAACTCACGGAGGAGGACTTTGACCAGGCGAATGTCGTGGCCACTGGTCTAAAAGGCGAGAGGCTCTCCTGCGAATTTGTCGCCAATGCCAACGGCACGTTCCACTATGCGCTAGCCTCCACGGACAACCTCGGCCGCAAGCTTCATTTCGAAGACGCCACCTCCGTGCAGGAGACTGACCGTACGCCTCCCACGCCGCCACAGCCCACGCTACGCTACGAGGATGGGGTGCCGATCCTGGAGTGGCAGGGGCCTTCCATCGAGAACCCTGAGGGCATCCGGCGGTATCGCATCTACCGCGCGGACACCACCTCCACCCAGAGTCTCCTCGCCGAAATCAAAAAGGCGCGCACGCCAGAACAAAGCTATCGGGACGAGAACTGGGGCGACAATGTGAACGATTACACCGTCACCGCCGTGGACCGTTCTGGACTGGAAAGTGTCCACAGCAAAGTCCTGTCCGCCCACAAGGCGCCAGACCTCGGCATGCCAGATGGCGACCGCGTCTCCACCAACCCCGCGCTCGCCACCTCCAAGATGTACCCCGTCCCCGGCGAGACGGTGCAATTCACCGCCACCATCACCAACTACGGGGCCGTCGTTTCGAGCCCCTGCCGTGTTACTGTCACTTGTGGCGAGGAGACTCTGCCGGATATCAACATGCCAGTCCTGGCGGCCGGCGCCACCCATACCATTGCCTGGGAGCACACCATCACCCAGCCAGGCAAATACGAGACGGTCATCCAAATTGACCCGGACGAGCAATCCGGCGACTGGAACCCTGAAAACAACAAACTCGTCTTCCATGCCGCCGCCGCTGAAAGGGACATCTATTTCCTCTGGTACGGCGAGGTTCCGCACCTGCCCTACTCCAACACCTCGCAGTGCATTCCTGAATCCATCGCGGAGTGCCATCGTCGCGGTGCCTACGCCATGCGCGGTGTCGGCATCTCCGAAAACACCGCCGAGGACGCCTACGACGCCTTCCCCCAACTGGGCTATGACGGCTTCTCCGTGGACGAGATTTTCCGTTTCACAGGCCCCGCACCGCACCTGGCCGAAATCCTCCCTGCCTTCCGAGAACGGAACCCCGACACCCTCGTCTGCGTCTGGACCATCGGCACCGAGGCCGCCCCAGAAATCGTGGAATTGGTCAAATCCGGCGTCATCGACTTCCTGCTCTTCGAGGTCTATGTCAAGCCCGGCGAGGACACCGCGCCGTTGCGCAAAGCCATCGAGAACTTCCGTTCCTACGGCATCATCGACCACTGCATCATGGGGTTGGTCACTGACCAGACCTGGAGCAACTGGACTTCCCCCGAGGTCCAGCGCGACAGCATCCTCGAACAGATGCGCCTCGTTCGTCAGCTCGCCCCCGAATCCCCTGGCTTCGCCTTCTGGAGCGCCAACACCCAGCCCGGAGTCGCCGAGGCCGTGGACCAGGAATGCTATCATCTCTTTCTTGAAATTAGCAATTAGCAATTAAATCCATAACAAAATCACCGAGGAATGCCATGAAAAGAACTCTACTCACCCTGTTGTTTGCCGGTTTCGTCGCCAATGCCCTCTTCGCCGAGGATGTTGTCACCCAATTCACTTTCGACACCGAACCGAGACTCAAGACGGTCGCCTTGGAAAACAAGGATGACGCCCGCCACCCGTTTCTGGCCACCACATTCAAGTTGAAAGCCCCCACCAATGGACAAAGCTTTGCCTTCTCCGCCGATGTCAATCTGACCACCTGGCATCACTATGGATGGCTTGTCTTCGGGCTGGCGGACGGCACCCGCCAGAAGGCGCAATTCGCCTTCACCATGGGGGACAATCGTGTGCGAGTCTGCCGTCCACTAGTCCAAGTGGTTCCAGGCGTTCCAGTGGCCATCAAGGAATTCGCTCCGGTCTCCACGGTCCCGACCTTCAAGGCCAAGGCATTCATCGTATATGATGCGGCCAAGCGCGTCATCAAATTCTCTCTGCTGGATGCCGAGGGGAAACCCCTCTTCACCACGGAAGAGATTTCCGTGAAAGGCAAATTCAACCTCAAGGAAATCCAGATTGCCGTGGCGAACAGCGAGGACGAGGTCAGCGAAATCTCCTATGACCCCGACACCAAGGCGCTCTTCGTTCGCAGCTACGTCGGTGTCGAAGGCGAATATGCCTACATGATTGAAGGCACGCTGGACAACATCATCGTTGACGTTGATGCCCCCGAAGAGGAAGAAGAGGAAGAATAGTTCCACTTAAAATAAGGGATGCACATTCTTTTCACACTTTGTCCATCCCTTGTGCCTTGCGCAGTTCCTCTATGGTCAAAGGAGCGCATTTGGTCTCCGACAGCCATTTGAGGAACTGCGAACGCGGGACTTCCCGCGCCCCGAAGAGCGCCGTGGTGCTGGTGACCATCTCGGTGTCCAGAATGCTTACGCCACAACGCCTCAGGATTTCCGCCGCGCCGACCAGCGCGAACTTCGAGGCGCCAGTGACAATATGATACATCGACTCGCCTGAGAATATCTTTCCGACGGAGACGCCATACAGCCCGCCCGCCAGCCGTCCGGTCGCCCTCTCCCACGTCTCGAAGGAGTGCGCCCAGCCCGTCTGATGCATTTCGCAATACGCCTCGATGATCTTTGGAGTAATCCAGGTTCCGCCCTCCGGACGC
>JAFYIW010000097.1 GCA_017538465.1 Victivallales bacterium | reverse complement strand
TCTGGCTTGCATACCTAGATTTCCGATGTATATTAGTGTCGTTTACATAGGCAAACTATGTAATTTGAAGAGAAACCAGGGCAATCAACCAGCAGGGAGGAGTTAAGATGTCGGAAAGCAAGGAATTGATGCGCGGGTCGGTCGAGGTCGTGATCCTGAAACTCTTGTCTGAGCACGACATGTATGGCTACGAGATGATCAAGACCGTGAACGAGCGGAGCAATGGCTATTTCGAATGGCGGGAGGGCTCCCTGTATCCCTGCCTGCACAAACTGGAGAGCGACGGTCTTGTCAAATCCTATTCCCGCGACGGCAATGGCAAGATGCGTCGTTATTATACGCTGACCAACACGGGCCGCGAGGCCGCGGTGGCGCGGAGTGCGGCCACACGTGAGTTCTGCGCGGCGCTGTCGATGCTGTTGCAGCCGGTGCCTCAAGTGTAAATCACAGAAATTCCCCCTTTCACGCAAGGAGATATAGCAATGAATGAGGCGTTTCATGATGATTTGTGGGAATATTCAGAACTGTGCACGAAGTCCCTGTCCGACGATGTGGAACTGCGCCAGCAGGTGGCGCACGAACTGCTTGACCACCTTGAGGACGCCTTTGCGGAGGAACAGACCAAGGGACCGGAAGAACAGGCGCTAAAGAATGCCCTGCGCCGTTTCGGCGACCCCGAGGAACTCGCCAGCCAACTTGCGGAAAGCAACGCCCGACGGCTTTCACGCCATGCGCGGATACGGCGTGCCGTCAAGTGGCTCGTGCTTCCGATGCTCATCATCGGGGTTTTGCTCTGCATCGACATCAGGGGTATCATGGCGAGCACTGCAGTCCTGAGACCGTTTGTTCGGATCTGGCTTAACCAACCCCAACCCTGGCGCGGACTTGAATGGAGGGTCGGCATGAAGACACGAAAACTCTCTGAGGAAGAACAACTTCTGTTCGACTATTACTATGGCAACGGCGACCGCCTTGAACTTCTTTCCCGTCTGTATGCCATGCATGGGGACGATCCGATGATTTGCGCCCTCTACGCGCAGGAAGTCTATTTGGCCATCGACAACCAACTGCCGAAGGCGGAAAAACTGGGCAAGATGCCCGAACTCCTTGCCAAAGGGCGGGCAATCGACCCGACCAATCCCCTCTACGACTATCTGGAATGCCTAATGTTGATGCGGGAAGGCAGCCTGTTGCCACGCGTGGGCAACACGCCCGCCGGGGAAGAGACGGTAAAAGACCGCGCAAAACTGGACCAGGCGATCGCCGTATATCGACAGGCACTTGCCAAGGGACAAGTTCGGACATACACGGCTGAATTGGCGAAGCGGATTCAGGGCATGCTCATCATCAAGAAAGACCTGCTTGGCGGATTGCATCTGCTTGATGTGGCTGGCAGCCAAAGTCGTCTATTTCTGCACACTCGCCAGTTCATCTCCTTTCTGCACACTCGCCAGTTCATCTCCAACGGGGTAATACAGTACTGCGACCTGCTCGACCGGGAAGGCGACAATGCAAGAGCCATTGAACTTCTCGCAACCTGGCGGACCTTTCTTCCGCAATTCCTCAGTGGAGAGGACACGACAGTTTCGGATATTTCATTCTCTGCCTCCCGCATTGCGGAGGATTTCCTCAAATGCGCAAAACGGCTCGAAGCCACCGACGAAATCTCCGCCTTGCAGAAAGTTTTGGACCTCCGCTGGGAAATGAAGCAATCCCTCGGAGACATTGAAACTTTCCTTTATGAAGGGGGACTGTTATCCGTACTAGCGACACACTACTCCGCAGAGGGCGACAACATCGCCGAATGGGCGGTGGAACGCCGGCTTGAAGCAGCGACATTTGAAACCATGTTCCTGGCCCTTGCGTGTCTAATCCTCGTCGTCGCCATCGCCGTGTTCGGACTCCATGCCCTCATCATGCGTCTTGGCGGACGTCATCCCTTCCTGTTCATCCTTCCGAAGAGCGCATACCTCAATTTGTTACTCAAGGGAATCCTTCTTCCCGCCCTGCTCTACTTTGCCATATTGCTCTTCGTGGCAAGAAGCGGAAGAATGTATTTGGCGTTTGGGGGGATAAGCCAGTTATTGCCCGCAAGCTATCTGTGCCTGCTCTGGCCACTCTACTACGGCGTGTACTCCCGTCGTCTCCTGACCGCCTGGATGAATTCCATCGGTGCCAAGGCATACCATGCCTTCCGAGCCTCGCGTTCGCTCAACATGCTCTGCCTTCTGGCGGTGCTTCTGCTTGCCCTCGGTGGCATCCTGCGTCCCATATCCGCCTGGCGCCAACGATATTATGCCAGCCGAGAGACCCTCGTCATCCCCAAGGACGGCGTGGAAACCCGCGAGCAAAGAGTCATCCGCAAATGGCAGGCCCGTCTCCTGGAACTGTGCAAGTAAGCATCCGCCCTTCTTGTCGATGCATAACCCTGGCAAGAAAGCAAGGAACGTGCTCCTTGCTTTCGTCCATGTGGACTTCGACACGTAGAATCGACCTAACGGAACAGGTCGCTATGCGTGCCTGTTCGGAAAAGTTCCAGGACAAGCACGTCCTCAAATAACTTGTAGATGAGCAGCCAGTCTGGTGCAATATGGCATTCGCGGCATCCACTGTAGTTGCCTACGAGCAAATGGTCGTGGTTCTCTACGGGAAGCGTCTGCCCCTCCGCAAGCATTTCGACCACCTTTTCCAGGGCGGCAAGATCAAGCCCACGCTTCTTCGCAAGCTTATAGTCTTTCTTGAAGTGCGACGTGAATTTGACCTCGTACTTCATGAGTCAAGCGCCTTACGCAGGCTTTCCATGTCACGGTATCCAGGGACGCTGGGATTATGCGCAATGCGCTCCCCTTCCGCAATGGCCTCAAGGGTTTCTCGAGTCGGCAACGGGACGGAGCTGATGACAAAGGGAATCGCCTTATGCTTGACAATCTGACGCAAATAGATATTGATGGCCGTGGACATGCTCAGTCCCATGTCCGACAGGTAATTTTCGGCCTCCGCCTTGAGGTCGGAGTCCACTCTTACACTGAAAGTCGAAGTACTCATGATATCCCTCCGTTGATGTAAAACCGAACATAATGTAGCACAAACAATACCTATTGCAACACAATAACGATAAATTTAGGAGAATATACCGCCAAGCATTGCTGTCCGGTAAAACACCAAGTGTAAAATGCGCATTTCCCGCGAAACACGCGGAATACGCGAAAGAAAACTTCCGCCGGCTTACCCAGCCGTAGTCCATAACGGACGAAGGCTGGAGTGGCACTTGGCAGTGGGGGCGAATCCTAAGCACCTCATCGGTAGGACTCTTTGAGAATCTTCACGATGTCGTCGTCGGAGAGCAGAACGGGGTCGCAGTCGAAGAGCGGACCAAGCGCCTTGCGGGCCAGTTGCACCATGCCGGGGAGTTCCTCGGGCCTGATGCCGTAGTCGCTCATCTTGAGGTCATCCACGCCGCAGGCCTTCTGCAAATCCGCCAGGGCGGTAAGGAAGTCCTCGGGCTTGCAGGCGTCGCCCTTGCCCATCAGCCGCGCCATCTCGACGAAACGCTCGGGGCATGCGCCCGCCTCGATGAAATGACGGTAGTAGGCCAGCGAAATCATGATGAGGCCCGCGCCGTGCGGCAGATCCTGATGCTCGCCCGAGAGCGCATGCTCGATGGCGTGCTCGCTGGTGCAGGTCCCGACGTCCATCGAGTAGCCGCTCAAGGTGTTCGCAAAAGCCATGTCCGTGCGGGCCTCCAGGTTCTGCCCATCGGCGACCGCCGTCGGCAGACTGCGGGCGACGCGGCGGATGGCCTCGCGCTCCACCACTTCCGCCATCTCATTGCAGTATTTCGAGATGAAGCCCTCGGTGGAGTGGAAAAGCGCGTCGAAGCCCTGGTAGGCGGTGAACTTCGGCGGGACGGTCAGCATCAGCGCGGGGTCCACGATGGCCAGCACGGGGCATGGCCCGAAAAAGGCCGCCTTCTCATGGGTGACGGGGCTGGTGATGACCGAGCCGGTGTCCACCTCCGAGCCCGTGCCCGCGCTGGTGGTGATGGCGACGGTCGGCAATGGCGCGGCGTTGAACGGGCGGTGCTCCGACGTGCCAGTGGCCATGTAGTCCCAGACGCGCCCGCCCTGCTGCGGAATCATCGCGGCGATTGCCTTGGCAGAGTCGATGACGCTCCCGCCACCCAGGGCAATCACGAAATCCACGCCGTTCGCGCGGCCGAACTCCACGCCTTCCTGCACAATCGGCTCCAGCGGATTCGCGGCAATCTTGTCGTAGAGGACGTGTTCGATGCCGACGGTCGCCAACTCCTTCTCCAGCGCAGCCAGCGAGCCATTGAGTTTTGTCGATTTGCCGTTGGAGATGACGACCAGCGCCTTCTTGCCGGGCAGCGTCTCGTTATGGAGTTCCTGAAGTTTTCCTGCGCCGAAAAGGACTTTGGTGGCAACGTTCCAGATGTAGCTCATGGGGTTCTCCTATGGTTGATTAATTCACTATCTTATTTGTATTCAAAAAGAAAAGATGTTTATAACAAGGCCGCTTGCCAATGAGAAAAGCATCACGAAGGCAAGGTATAGCGCGAAGTGCTTCGCGCCGAGGACAATCTTCAGCGCACTCAGGTTCGTGATCTTCGTGGCGGGTCCCGTGACCATGAAGGCGGTCGCCGCCCCCAGACTCATCCCCTCGGCGAGCCAGTCGCGTAACATGGGAATCGTCCCCCCGCCGCAGACGTAGAGCGGCACGCCCACCGTCGCGGCCAGCAGGAGCCCGAACTGCTTCTGCGGACCGAAAAGCTTCCCGACCACTTCG
>JAFYIW010000011.1 GCA_017538465.1 Victivallales bacterium | reverse complement strand
TTCAAGTATTTGTAATGATATTCCTCCGGCGATGCAAAGCGGCGCGGTGAGACGGCCCGAGAACATCCCGCCGCCCCGAATGTCATGGTGGCCATGGTATCGGAGGAATGCGGTGTAGTCGGCGTGGCCGGGTCGCGGGCAGTCCTGGATTTTCTCGTAGTCTTTGGAGTGCTGGTCCTGATTGCGGATGATGGCGCAGAGCGGCGCGCCGGTGAGGGTGCCGTCTTCGCGGAGACCGGCGAGGAATTCCGGGCGGTCGGCTTCCTTGCGTTGCGTGGTCAGCGGCGATTTGCCCGGGGCACGCTTGTCCAGAAAGCTTTGGAGGGCCTCCAGATCCACGCGGAAGCCTGCCGGCAGTCCTTCGACGACGCAGCCGATGGCGGGACCATGGGATTCGCCGAAAATCTGCACTTGGATGTTCTTGCCGAATGTGTTGGACATGATAACCTAACTGTTGGGTTATTAACCAAATATAATCTTCTTCTAGCGAAGCGTGTCGCAAACCGCGAAAAAGTCCGGCCAGGACTTGGCGACGGCGGCGGGATTTTGCAGGGTGACGGTTCCTGTGGCGCGAGTGGCGGCGATGGCGGTCGCCATGGCGATGCGGTGGTCGTTGCAGGAGTCCACCATGCCGCCAATGTAGTGGTCAACGCCGGTGACGACCAGCGTGTCCGGCGTGGTTTCCGCTTTCCCCCCAAGACTGCGCAGGAGTTGCGCAGTGGACTCCAGTCGGTCGGACTCCTTGATGCGCAGCCGCGCCGCGTGGGTGAAGGTGGTGGTGCCCTCGGCGAGGCCTGCGACGACCGCCAGGATGGGCACAAGGTCGGGGATGGCGCGCACGTCGATTTCGGAGATGGCGCGGAGTGTGCCTGGCTTCACCGTGCAGGTGTCATCGGACCAGGTGACGGTTGCGCCAAATTGCCTCAGGAGTTCCGCAATGGCGCGGTCGCCTTGGACGGAAGCGGGACTGAGGCCATGCGCCGTCACGCCAACGCCACCCAGCGCCCCTGCGGCCAGGAAGAACGCCGCGTTCGACCAGTCGCCCTCGACGGAGAGCGGGAGGTCTTTCGGCAGGGTGTAGCCGGAAGAACCTGAATAGTCATACTCCGTGAGGGACGCATTGGTTTGAATTTCAACCCCGAAGCGTTTCAGCGTGTCCAGCGTGAGCCGAACGTAGTCGGCGGATTCCAGAGCAGTGGAGAGTTGGAGGCGCGACAGTGCCTTTAGTAGCGGAAAAGCAAAGAGCAGTCCGCTGATGAACTGACTGGAGATATTGCCAGGGAGCAAATAGTATCCCTCCACGAGCCGCCCCTCAAGGCGCAGCGGAAGGTGATCGCAGAACTCCTCCACCTGCGAATCATGCGGGAGGATGAGTTTCCGGGGATGTGGATCAGGTTTCTTTTTGGGAAGTTCAGGCGGCAGGGGGAAGCTCAGTCCGCCATGCTCGGACAGCAGTTGCATCAGCGGCCCCAGCGGGCGTTCGGGGAGGCGACCTCGCCCAATGAAGGTGGCTTGCTTGCCAAGCGCGGAGGCAACGGGCAGCAGAAAGCGCAACGTGGAGCCGGACTCTCCGCAGTCCAGCGTCGGCGTGTCCGAGGACAAAAGAGCGTGCAGGCACGACCTGGTGGCGGCAATGTCCTGCGAGGCGTTGCCCGGAATAATGACATCCTCTGGCGCCTCGCCCGCCAATGCGGTCGCAATCATCAGCCGATGCGCGACGGACTTCGACGGCGGAGCGGTGAAAACGCCATGCAATGGCAGATTGGAAAGTTCAATGCTAGACATCAAAACGGGACCATTGAGAATTGCAAACGAGCGGGACTTGCTGTTTCACCATTCAGGGCTTGACTTTTGGAAGAAGTGGAATTCGATGCAATCGCGGGAGTCAGGGCAGCTGCCAGTCACGTGACGTCTGCCGTCCGCCGTCTGCCGTCCTGGATTACTTTCCTAGTCTTTGGAATTCCTCTACATCAATGGGATGAAGTACGCATCGCCCAATGCTTTCGGGGATGACGAGGGTGAGTTCCTTGCCGGAGCGCTTCTTGTCACCGAGGAGATACGGGAGGAGTTGCGCAGGCGTGAACTCCGTGGCGATCGGCAGTGCGTAGCGTTGCAACGCTGTTGCGATGGCGGGCGCGCACTCCTCGTGTGTCCAGCCCTGCTGGAATGCCAGGCGCGACATCATCACCATCCCGATGCCCACGGCACGGCCATGCGAGACGGCGAAGCCGCTGCATTTTTCGATGGCGTGCGCGAAAGTGTGCCCGAAGTTCAGGAGTGCGCGCTCGCCACGGTCGAATTCGTCGCGGGCGACGATGTCGGCCTTGCTGGCGACGCAGCGCTCGATGACCGTCTCGAGATGTTCGTCCAGATTTTGGGTGGCGAGGAGGTCGAAGAGCGGTCGGTCGCCGATGACGCCGTATTTGATGGCCTCGGCGACGCCATCATGGAGGATTTCTTGCGGAAGGGTCTTCAGGAGGTCAGGGTCGCAAAGCACCAGCGATGGCTGCCAGAAAGCCCCGCAGAGGTTCTTGCCAGCGGGGAGGTCCACGCCGGTCTTGCCGCCGACCGAGGAGTCAATCGCGGCCAGGAGCGTGGTGGGGATTTGCACCACGCGGATGCCCCGCAGATAGATGGCGGCCGCAAAGCCCGCGATGTCACCAGTGACGCCGCCGCCCAACGCCACCACCAGGTCGCTGCGGGTCACGCGGTTTTCCGCCAGGAAGTCCAGAATGCCTGCCACAGTGTCCAGCTTCTTCGAAGTCTCGCCCGCCGGGAAGACATGCTGGATCACCTTCGCGCCAAATGGAGCCAAAGCCTCGACCGTCGCCGTCAGATGCAGTGGTGCGACATTGCTCTCCGTGACCACCGCAATCGTGGATGGGCGTTTCTGTCCTGCCAGCGCGGTCTCCAGTTCGGCGGAAAGATGTGCCAGAAGGCCACGCCCAATGCGTACCTGATAGGTCCCGGACTTGGTTTTGACTTCGATGGTAGCCATCTCGTAAGGTTAAAGGTTAAAGGTTAAAGGTTAAAGGTTCGGTTGTCCCGTGTGTCCCGGCTGTCCCGGAGGTGTCTTCTTCCAGGCAAACTTTACCCTTTACCCTTTCAGCTTTCGACTTTCAGAAGGGCGAGTAGGGTTCTTCGGGGAGGTTGTTTACCTGGATTTTGCGTTCCTTGCCGTCGCGGAGCAAATGGAGCAGCGCGGTTTCATCTTTAGCAACAAGTGCATTGCGGAAGTCCTGGAGATTGCCGAGCAGCCGGTCGAGTTCGGGGAGCAGGAACTCCTGGTTTTCGAGAAAGAGCTCCGTCCACATCGACTCCTGCAGGAACGCGACTCGAGTCATGTCGCGGAAGGAACCCGCGGAGAACCCCGAATGCATAAGCGCGGTAGGTGATTTAATATAAGAACTGGCGACCAGATGCGCAAGCTGGCTGGTGTAGGCAATCACGCGGTCATGCGTCTCGGCGGTGGTCACTTTGGTCGTTCCAAAGCCGAGCGACAGGAAGAACTTCTGGAGTTGTTGGAGTTTCCCCTGGCCAACATTGGGCGGGGGGACCAAAATCATTGACGCATTGGCAAAAAGCTCCGCCTGTGAGGCCTTGTAGCCGGATTGCTCGATGCCCGCCATGGGATGCCCGCCAAAGAAAGTCACACCAGGATGTTCATCCGACAATTTTTGGCATTCCTGACAGACCTTCGATTTGGTGCCGCAGGTGTCCATGATGACGGCACCCGTTTTGAGTTCGCCAATGTGCTTTCGGACAAATTCAATGGTGGCCTCCGGATAGAGTCCCAGAAGCATGAGGTCCAGCTTCGCGAAGTCTGCAGGCGAGTCCAGAATGGCGTCGGCCGCATGCTCCGCCAGGGCCTCTTCGGCAGTGGCGCGAGTGCGGTTCCAGACATAGACGCGGTGTCGCGTGAAGCGCTTGACCGCCTTGGCGAGCGAACCGCCAATCAGCCCGAGTCCGATGATGCCGATGTTCATGGTTTCAATCCTGGGCGTTGGCGACGGCGAGCTTGCGCAGCGCCTTGATTTTTGGCGCCAAGTCGGCGAAGGCCTCTGGCGTAAGGGACTGCGGTCCGTCGCACCAGGCGTGCGCGGGGTCGTTGTGGACCTCGATGATCAGCCCGTCAGCCCCCGCCGCCGTCGCTCCCAGCGCCATGGTGGGGACCATCCAGGACATGCCGGTGGCGTGGCTGGGGTCGATGATGACCGGGAGGTGGCTGAGCTTGTGCAGCACGGGCACGGCGCCGATATCCAGAATATTGCGGGTGTAGGTCTCGAAACTGCGGATGCCGCGTTCGCAGAGCATCACCTTCTCGTTGCCGCCCGCCATGATGTACTCCGCCGACATCAGCAGTTCCTGATAGGTGTTCGCCAAACCACGCTTGAGCAGAATCGGCTTGTCCGCATGGCCCAATGCCTTGAGCAATTCGAAATTCTGCATGTTGCGTGCTCCGACCTGGATGACATCCACGTCATCGAAAAGGTCCAATTGCGAGAGGTCCATGATTTCGGTGACCACGGGAAGTCCGGTGTCCTTCTTGGCCTCCAGAAGAAGCTTCAGCCCCTGTCCCCGTAGCCCCTGGAAGGAGTAGGGCGAGGTGCGGGGCTTGAAGGCGCCGCCACGCAGCAGGTTCGCTCCGGCGGCCTTGACCGCGCGGGCGACCTCGATGATCTGCTCCTCGGTTTCGATGGAACAAGGCCCCGCGATCATCGCGAAATGCCCCCCGCCGATTTTCACGCCTTTGACGTCGATGACGGTGTCCTGCGGATGGAACTTGCGGTTCGCGGCCTTGTAGGGCTCTTGGATGCGTTTGACGTCCTCGACAATGTCCAGGGCCTTGATGAGGTCGATGTCCAGCACGCTGGTGTCACCGACCAGTCCAAGCACCATTTGGCTGGCACCAGTGGAGGTGTGGACGGTGATGTCGTGCTTTTTGAAGATGCGCTCCAGAAGCGCGGCGTCCTTCACGTCGCCCTCGTAGAACGTCGGGCGGGAGCCTGTGATGGTGTCGATCTCCTCGATGACGTTTTTGTCGCTGTTGGAGAGGTCGTCGACAATGACGACTCGCTCTCCGGCGTTGAGGAGCTCC
>JAFYIW010000096.1 GCA_017538465.1 Victivallales bacterium | reverse complement strand
GGGCGGCGGATTGTCTGCGAGGAAGAGACGCGGCTCCGCCCTGGCCGCCTCCTGCACATCGGGAACGTCGAGGGAGACGAAGCGCCGCTCCGGCTCCGCGACGCTGTGGAGGAAGGTGGTCTTGCCGACCTGCCGCGCCCCCGTGACCAGCAGCGCGGGGAAGAAGCGGTTCGCCTTCATGAAAGGGGTTTCCAGATGTCGTCTGATGTACATGAGCGTCTCCATTTATGCGGAATCTTGTAACTGTGCTTTAAAAATAGCGCACTTTCGTTCTTTTTCAAACGCAAAACTGCGGAATTTCAAAATCATTTTTTGATTTTCCGCAAAAAACAAATGCGTCCATGCTAGGCAGGGCGGGCAAAATCAAAACCGCCGCCAAGCCGGTGGTATGCTCCACGCCTTCAAGGCGAAAGTACCGGCAACCCGACACGGGCTCTGAAACAGCCTGCCTGCCGCAACTATTTCACAAACCGCCGCTTAAGCGGCACTTCACTACGCCTTTTCGTTCCGGCCACCCGTAAACGGGTCCAGGTACTCCTTGAATGTCAGCTGTTCCATCGCATGATCCTCGCTCAGTTGGTTGCGTATGTATGTACGCAGAAATGCACGAGCATCCGCCCCGACTGTGCTGACATAGTACCCGCGGCACCAGCAATGCCTGTTCCCGTACTTGTATTTCAGGTTCGCGTGCCTGTCGAAAATCATCAGGGAACTCTTTCCCTTCAGATACCCCATGAACTGCGACACACTCAGGTTCGGAGGTATGCTCAGAAGCATGTGGATATGGTCGGGACATGCCTCGGCCTGATGAATTTCAACCTTCTTCAGGTCGCACAACTGCCTCAGTATCCTTCCTATGTCCGCCTTGATCTTGCCGTATATCTCCTGACCACGGTATTTCGGGGCGAAGACCGCGTGGCACTTGCAAGTCCACGAAGTAGTTTTTTCGCTAAAACTAACATAAGAAAGAGGTCTGACGGCGATTGCCGTCAGACCTCGTGATAAACTGCCTGGTGGAGCTAAGGGGATTCGAACCCCTGACCCCTACGTTGCGAACGTAATGCTCTACCAACTGAGCTATAGCCCCAGAATTATGGAATGTCGCTTAAGATAGCGATTCAAATCCAAATTGCAAGCTGGACGAGGTATTTTTCCTAAGGAATTCAAGAACAATCAGGCCCCGTGCCCAATCCGGCATTATTAATCCTGCAGCTCAAAGTCGATGAAATTGACGTTCGGCTTCGCCAGGAAAACCAGCTTCAGGAGATGCTGCCCCGCTGGCAGTTGAACCGTCGCCGTGGCGGTCTTGTTGATTTCGTGGTTGCGGGCGCCTTCTTTGAGAATGCTGAAGGACGCAACTTCTCCCTGGTCATCCAGAAACAACTTCACCGTGCCATCGTCGAAGGCGAAGGGATAGCCGTAGTGCAAGGTGGCACGGTAGGCACCCGCCTCCGCAATGTCCACGGTGTAGTTGAGCCATTCACCGCCCATCACATAGCCGATGGTGTCGGTGCTGGCATCCACATCATCCTCGCGTGTGCTGGCATTCGGGCGTCCGGCAAAGGAGTTCCCAGGGGTGGTGTCCAGGTAGGCGACGCCCTGCCCTCCCTCGTCGTAGTCCACCAGGCGGAGCCGTCCCGGAATGGTCTGGGGGATGTCGTGGTATGGCGTGGAAATCGCGCCGTTGGATTGATTGACATACGCCAGCGTCCAGACAGGCGTGTGGGCGACCTTCCCCGCCGCGTCCTGCACGAAGATGCTATAGCAGTGGAAATTCTGCTCGAACTGCGGCACGACGCCCTGCCGTCCCGGACGGTTGTAGTCCGTGGTGTTGTAGAACTCCTGGTTCAGGATGACTTTGAAGTCGAAAGGCGGCTCGGCCTTGTGGGCAATCAGATATCCGCTGTCAAAGAGATATGCATGCTGGATGGGGCTGCCAGTCATGGCATTCGGCACGGCCTCGGCGGAGAACTCCAGAGTGTCGCCGTAGGCGGCACATGTCTTCGGCGGCGTCCGGGTCCACTGCACCTGCGGGATGTCCTCCTGCGGGAAGGCATAGACGCGCACGTAGTCGCAGAAGAAACTCTCGGGATAGACGCCGCGGTTCGGGTCGCCCGCGCTCTTCTTGGGCTCGCCGGTGATCATCGGGTGGATGGGCGCCAGACCGCAGGCGTGGCGGAAGGCATCGAAGATCACATTCTTGTAGGGACTGTGGTTCGCGGTACTCTGGATGAGCTTCCCGTCCATATAGTAGGAAATCTCGAATGGCGTCCACTTGCAGCCGATGGTGTAAAACTGGTCCAGCGAGCCCATCTTGGGGCCGTTGTAGTTCCAGCTTTTGAGGGACTGTCCGGAATACACGTGGAGGTTGTGGTCCAGGATGTGCCGTGCTGGGCTGCCGGGCGTCAGCTCGGTCAGGAAATAGTCCTCGTAGATGTCTATCTCGAAACCATCGTAGAATGGGTTGTCGTTGGTGGCCCCGTAGAGCCAGAAGGCGGACCACCAGCCAGGCTGCTGGCGGAACTTGAAGCGTCCCTCGAAGTAGCCATACTGGAAATTCGTGCGTCCCATGAGGGCGCCAGTGTGGATGGCGGTGTGATCGTCATTCCAGTCGGCGCGAATCTCCAGCAGACCATCGTGGACCAGGATTTTTTCGGGGTGGCTGTGCCAGGAGTGGTCCCACTTCGTCTCATCGAGCGCATTGCCGTCGAACTCATCGGACCAGACCAGCGGCCAGCCAGCCTTGACCGGGTCGAAGGTGGCTTCGGGATGGAGGATGAAGGGCGGCGTGGTGTCCTTGTCGGCGGGCACCGCCTCGCCAATCAGGAAGTTGTCCACCACGGTCTCGGCGGCGCGTTCAGGCGTCGAGAACACCACCCGCGCGGTGATTTCTCTATGCTTGCGGAACATGCTTTTTCCGGAGACGGCGGCAACCGTGCCATCCACCAGACTTTTGGCCTGGAAGGTGAACTCGCCAGCCGGCGTCACTCCGAAGAGGAAATCCGCCGGCAGAGAGCGCCGATGCATGGTGCTCCTCACCAGAACACGGCCATTTTCGGATACCACCAGGTGCAGTTGGTCCGTTCCCTGGACCTGCTGGACACGTGCCTGCAGAAGTGCTTTGCCGTCAGAAAGTTCGAAGATGAACTGGCTGCTGGCGGGCGGCGTTCCTTCGCGACCGAAATTCTGGATGCGCAGACCGACGGCGCGATAGACATCCCCCGCCTGGGTGACGGAATACGGATGGTTTTCCGTCGGCTGGATCCAGATATCCCCATCCGTGCGATAGACCGCCTGACCGGTCAGCACCAGCAGCCCCTGCGTGGGATAGTCCTTGATGAGTTCGGGATTTCCAGTGACGGTCAATTCCGCGTCATCGAAGTCCTCCAGGAAGTCCATTGAGGACACTTTCAGCTTCACTGGCGTAGGAATCAGTTCCGCCTCGAAATTCGCGACCTCCAGCTCGCCGCCCTGGCTGATCTGCATACTAATGTCGAAGGAGCCCGTCACGCCCGCCCGGCCATCCTTGATGGGGATGTCGAACTGATACCACTGCCAGTCATTGGTGACATCGAAGCTCACCTTGTCGTCCGACTCGAAATTCCACTCGTTCGCAATCGTCTTGAAGAAGAGCTTGACGAGAGCCTTGCCAGCACCGCGGGCATGGAAGCTGAAATGCAAGGTCTGGCCCAGGCGTGCAGGATAGAAACTGGAATTGAAGGCCGCGCCACGCTCCGCAGGGACATCAAACATCCGGAACGAATTCGAACGACGGTCCGGCGCACCGCCAAGACGCGTCTCCAACTTGCACGCCGGCTGATAACCGGACCACGTGTTGCGTGTCCACTTCGCCGGAATGCCCTCCTTGTCAGGCTGCAGGAATTGTCCATTCACGTCAATGGGCTGTGCTAACGCGCCCAGCATGGTCAACCACAAGGCAAGACAGATGAGGGTGTTTTTCATGGCTGGATGGTGTTGGAGTGGATTCCGATGGTGAATGCCCTACAGGTTTTCGCGGTACCAGGCGATGGCCTCGTTGAGCCCGCGTGCGAAGTCATAGCTGGGGTCATAGCCGAGCAGGCGACGTGCCTTGGAGATGTCGGCATTGGAGTGCTTGATGTCGCCCTTGCGGTCGGGCCCGAAATGCGGCTCGATATCCACTCCCAGTGCTTTGGTGAGGGTATGATAGATGTCAATGAGGTATTCGCGTCCGCCGTAGGCGATGTTGAAGGCCTCGCCGGAGGCCTCATCGGAGGCCAGACAGGCCTTGAGGTTCGCCTCGATGACATTCTCGACGTAGGTGAAGTCGCGGCTCTGCTTGCCATCGCCGTTAATGGTGGGCTGTTCGCCCGCCAGCAACTGCTTGATGAACTTCGGGATCACCGCAGCGTAGGCGCCGAAGGGATCCTGCCGACGTCCGAAGACATTGAAGTACCGCATTCCAATGGTAGCCAACCCATAGTGGCGGGTGTATTGCTTGGCCCACTCCTCGTCGCAGCGTTTGGTCAGGGCGTATGGGGAAAGGAGATTCCCCTCGCGGCCCTCGGTCTTGGGCAAATTCGGCTCGTCGCCATAGACCGATGAGCTGGAGGCATACACGAACTTCTTGACACCCTGCTGGCGGGCGGCCTCCAGCATGTTCAGCGTGCCGTCGATGTTGTTCTTGCAGTAGAACAACGGCATCTCCAGCGACCGTGGGACACTGCCCCAGGCCGCCTGGTTCAGCACATAGTCCACCCCTTCGCAGGCCTTCAGGCAGGTATCGTAGTCCTTGATGTCGCCCTTGACGAAGTCGTAGTTGGGGTGATTTAGGAAGAGGTCCACGTTGGCCTGCTTTCCGGTCGAAAGGTCGTCCAGACAGCGCACGCGGCAGCCTTTCTTAAGGATGGCCTCGCAGAGATTCGAGCCGATGAATCCGGCGCCGCCAGTGACCAAAAAAAGCGTCTCTGCTGGAAATTGAAGTTCGGAATAACCCATAAAATCAAAGGTTAAAGGTTAAAGGGTAAAGGGTAAAGGGTAAAGTTCCAAGTCGCTAGTCGCTAGTTCCAAGAGTTGTTTTCTCGTCCCAAAAGTTCCCGCGACAACAAAGCGGCATCCCGCAACTGCGGGACACCGCTAAATATAATCGCAATTAGGGCATCTGTCGGAAGTTACTCCACCAGATGGAAGGCCTTGACCAGGTCTTTGATTTCCTGTTCGGTGATGGGCTTCATGCCGCCGAGGGCCTTGCAGCCGATGGTCGCCCGCGCGGAATACTCCGCGACTTCCAGACGGTCGAAGGCCTGCAGCAGCGTGGCGCCGGTGGTGACCATGCAGTCGTTCTGGATAAGCACCACGGGATAGCGCGGCGAGATGGTCTTGGTGACCTCGTCCAGGTTCCGGAAGTGCTCTCCGAAGGGATAGGTGGGCACCTCGCGCAGCAGGATGTAGCTCTCCGGAATCACGCGCGGGTCGAAGGTCTCGTGGGTGACCGCGTATGCCATCACATTCGGCGGATTCGCCAGAATCACCGAGTTGATGTCGGGGTTCGCGTCGAAAATCGCCTTGATGAACCACGCGCCGCGCGAGAGCTTCTTGCCGGCCTCATGCTGATGGCCGCGCACCAGCACGAGGTCCTCGGGCTGGATGGTTCCGCGGTCCAGCGAGCGTTGAGTAACCAGGAAGGAGTCTTTGTCCACTCGGCAGCCGAATGTTCCCTCTGTGCTGGTGAAGAGTTGCTGTCGATAGGCACGGCGAATCAGGAGCGCCATCTGGTAGCGCATCTCCATCTCCTGGGAGGAACGGCTGTCCGGCGAGAACTCATGGAAATCCACATTGCGGTCGATGGCGTAGTATTCCATCTGGGGTTCCGTCAGATAGATGGGCTGGCCGATGCGCAAGGCGCCCATGATGAGACGCGCGCAGAAGTCCAGCGTCTCGAAACGCTGGAAGGCCTGCAGCAGACTGTTGCCCGCACAGCAGGTGCCGTGATTCTCCAGAAGAATCGTCGAGTGACCCTCCGCGAAGGCGGCCGAGACATTGCGCCCCAGCGCCTCGCTGCCAGGAACCTCGTAGGGGGCATATTGGTG
>JAFYIW010000095.1 GCA_017538465.1 Victivallales bacterium | reverse complement strand
CCTCGTCCGTCTTGTCGGCGAAGGTCTTCTTCCACTTGCGCATCCGCACGCATTCGGCCTTGAGCAGCTCGTCCGTGATGCCCTTCTCGAATTCGGTGCGTTCGGGAGAGGGCGGTTCTGGATAATCTGGGTAGTGGTTGACGTATTTGAGCTCGACATCGCAACGGTTGGCAATGTCCACGGTGTTGGACATCGCCTCGGGGAGTTCCGGGAAGAGCCGCGCCATTTCCTCGGGGCTCTTGAAATAGAACTCGTCGGTCTCGAATTTCAGCCGTTTGGAATCGTTGATGTTGGTCTGCGTGCCGATGCAGACCATCAGATCCTGGGCTGCGGCGTCCTCGCGTCGCAGATAGTGCGCATCGTTGGTGACCACCAGGCCGACACCGAGCTTCCGGGCCACGGCGATAAGCCTGGGGTTGACGATTTTCTGGTCAGCCAGCCCGTGGTCCTGCAGTTCAATATAGTAGTTTTTCTCGCCAAAGAGGTCGCGGTATTGGCGGGCGAGCGCCTCGGCCTCGTCGTCGCGGTTCCGCAACAGGAGTCTGGGGAGTTGGCCGGAGAGGCAGGCGGAAAGGCAGATGATGCCCTCGTGGTATTTTTCAAGCAGTCCGAAGTCTATGCGTGGTTTGTAGTAGTAGCCGTTGAGGTAGGCCTCGCGCGAGAGGTGGCATAGGTTCACGTAGCCCAGATGGTTCTCGGCCAGGAGAACCAGGTGATAGCGCTCGCGGTTGATTTCATTGGGTTCGTGATCCCGGTGGTTGCCCGCCGTCACATAGAACTCGCAGCCATAGATGCCCTTCAGGTCGCAGGGATGCTCCTTGTCCTTGCGCATCTTGTCCAGCTGCTCCTTCATGTCGAAGCAGCCCGCCATCGAGCCGTGATCCGTCAGCGCCACCGCCGGCATCTCGAATTTAGCCGCCTGTTTCAGAATCGACTGAACGGACTGCGCGCCATCCAATAGGCTATAGTCGGAATGGACATGGAGATGGACGAAGGGAATCGACATGGAGGAAAATAAAGGCGGAGGAGATGTGGAGCGAGAAGGCTGAGCGGGTTTTCCGCCTGCGACACTTCCCCGTGGCCTCAGATGCCCCCCGGATTGCCGAAAAAGAGAGAAAATTCAATGAACAGGCTACTAGTAGCCATTAGAAGAAAGCACCTGGAGTACTATGTCCGACGGCATTACCCAGCAACCATTGACATAAATCCATCCGGCTGAAAGGTTCTGTTCAAGCTGCTCAAGGAGCCATTCCTTGACGATTTTGTTGATGATTTCTTCACGCCGAAGGTTGTATTGGCCAATCACCGGATGCTGGGCGATTCTTTTCGCCCGGGCGATTCGGTTCAGGTCAGGGTCGAAACACGCGCGAATGTTTTCTGGCAGGTCACTCAAATCAATGATTTCCTTGCCGATTTTTATTTTATGCTGTCCAATTCTCTGGAAAGCCCCGGAAAGCACCCGCTTGGTTTTTCCTTTCCGGACGGGAACGGAAATCTCGACGTTCTGGTTTTCTCGGTAAAGCGGCAATTCGCGCGCCACCTGAGCGGCCTCTTCGTCATCCAAGCGTTTCTTCAGGGCATGATACTCATCCTGCTCCTCTTGAGGCAAGGTATTGAGCAGGGCAGGCGGCATGGGGATGGGGAAGGGGTATTTTTCCTTGACCTCCGGTTTCTTACTCGCCAATTCCTCCAATTCAATCTTGGAGCTGATGTTGATTTTGGGGAAATAGCCTTTGGCGTCATCCTCGTTGGCTTTATATTTCGCTTTGACCTTTTCTTTGATTTCTTCTATATCCACGACAAAGACATCCGGCACCAATTCCGTTTCGTCCACGACAGGAAGCGGTTCATCATTTGGATTGTTTTCCTGGTCGTCATTGTTGTGATTTGCCATGTTTGGGCTATTCTCTTTTCGCCGTTTGGCTTTTTTGGTTTCCTGGGCAGCATATTTCCGTTGCCATTCAACCCTCTGCTTTTTCGCGAGACTTAGAATATAATTGGTGATTTCCTTGATTTTCCTCTGGTTCTCTTCGCGAAGCTTTCCATAGTCGGCGGCAAAGGAATTGCCGGCGAACAAGAGACTGCCAATCAGCAAGGCAATGAATGCCCGGTGCAGGGGGGAGAATGTTTTTTTCATGAATGATACCTCCGCGAGAAGAAGTTGGATGAGAAATTCAAAGGCAAGAAGAGGCAAATGTATCTGCTCTATGACGCCGATAGGCTGAAACACATATTCCGATGACGACTCTTTTGAAACTACCCCCGAGAGGTTCTGAGAAATCCATGAATGATAAAATGACGCTTTACTATAATCCACATTCGCTTTTTTGCCGAAGTCATTCTCCCCATTATGGCTTGAGAATTCGATGGGGCGTTATAGCAATGCACATAGCACTTCGTCATTGAAGAGCAGTCCGCGGCGCGTGGGACGGATGCCCGCGCCGTCCAGGACAAGCAATCCCGTCCTGCACAAGTCCTGGATGGCGGGCTGATCCTGAACCATGGCGCGCGAGAGCCCAAGCGTGGTTTCCAGCAATCCCCATGGCCAGCCGTCCACGGTACGGAAGGCAAAGGCAAAGATTTCGCGTTGCCGAGCATGCGGCGGAAGGCGGTCATGGACTGGCGGTGCATGGGCAAGCCAAGATGCCAGGTTGGCGGGATTGGCGGGGCGGTCCTTTCCGTCAAACGAGACGGCGGCGGGGCCGCAGCCCAGATAGGTCTGCCCGTGCCAAATCTCCCAGTTGTGACGGCAGCGGTTGACGGGAGCCGCGAAATTGGATATCTCGTATCGTGGCAGTCCGTGGGCAGCCAGAACGTCGTCATTGTGCTGCCAGCATTGCAAGAAGAAGGCGTCGTCGTCATCGGGAACAAGACGCCTGGCCAGCGGCGTGTTCTCTTCGAAGGTCAGGCTGTAGCAGGAAAGGTGGTCGGGGGCGAGGTCGAGGGCGTTTCCCAAGTCGGATTGCCACTCCGAAATTCGCTGTCCGGGAATGTTGTAGATGAGGTCGAGGTTGAGGTGCTTTAGGCCATGTCTGCGGGCCAGGGCGACCAATTCCGGCAAGGCCTCCAGATTGCCCCTGCGGCCAAGCCGCTGGCGCAAGTGCGGCTGGAAGGACTGGACGCCGAGACTGAGGCGGTTCATGCCGCCTTCTAGCGCGGCCAGGAGCTTTTCGGAGGTGAGGGAGTCGGGATTGGCCTCCATGGTCCATTCGCAGTCCGGAGCCAGCGTGAAGTGCCTTCGGACAGAGGAAAATAGTCGCGTCAGTTCTCCGCTGGCGAGTGCGCTGGGGGTGCCGCCGCCAAGGAAAATGGAACGCAGAGGCGCGCATGCGGCGGAGTGTTCTGAAAACTCCCCCTCCAGGCGATTTAAATAGCGATGACGCAGTTCTGGCGTGGAAGCGCCCAGGGAATAGAATGCGCAGTAGTCACACTTTCCCCCTTGGCAAAAAGGCACATGGATATAGAGGGAATAATACATCGGAATTGGGATGAAAGCCTGGCACGGCTAGAGGGGCCAGCGCGGCTAGCCAGGCAGCTGCGGGCGTGCGCGCAGGGTTCGCGAATGCGCGATGGTCACGGTTCCAGCCGGGACATGCGGCGGCTTGGAGACATCTTTGGCTAGGCAACAGTCCACATGGCAACGGCCGCCGTTGCGGGCCTTGCTGTGGTAGGCGGCGATGTTGGCGGCTTTCTGCAACAGCTCCCGCGTGGGGTCCTCGCCGTCTGGCCCCCGCAGCAGGACGTGGGAGCCCGGGGCGCCGGAAAGATGAAACCAGTGGTCCGTCTGGCGCGCGATTTGAAAGGAAAGCAGGTCGTTGTCCTCGTCGGTCTTTCCAGCCATCGCAGTCCAGCCATCGCCCAAGTCGTAAGTCCAGTATTTGGGTTGTGGAGGCGTTGTTTTCATAGGGCGCGGAGTTACCAGAGTGGCGATCCGATGATGCGGCTGGTCATCACATGGCCGAAATGATGCTCATGGATGGGCATGGCGCGGTTGTCCCCAATGATATACACTTCGCCGGGGGGCACCTTGCGGGGGGGCAATTCCCAGTCGCAAGGAGTGAGATTCGCCCAGGGCTCCTGGCACTCCTCGCCGTCAATCAGCAGCGTGCCATGGTGGAAGGAGACCGTCTG
>JAFYIW010000094.1 GCA_017538465.1 Victivallales bacterium | reverse complement strand
TAGGAGCGGGCAGAAAGGTGCTTGGCGTTGAGCGCCATGTCGAGGAACTTCCGTGCGGAGTCGGTGAGCGTGCAGAAACGGTCCAGCGCGGTGCCGGAGATGTCGGCATTGCTCCAGATGGCCGTCCCCTCGAAACGCCGAAGCTGGATTTGCCGTGCCGCGAGAATCTGCTCGCGCAGTTCAGCGGAAGAAGGCCCGGAGCGTTTTGCCGTCAGCGTCTCCTTGGGCAGCGGCGGGACCTCCACGTGGAGATCCAGACGGTCAAGCAAGGGACCGGAGATGCGGGAGCGGTAGTTCTGCACCTGGATGGACGAACAGCGGCAGCGCTTGCCCGGCGCGCCATAATATCCGCAGGGACACGGATTCATCGCGGCCACCAGCATGAAGCGGCAGGGGAACTCGAAGGCGCCGGACGCCCGCGCCACCGTCACCGTGCCATTCTCCAGGGGCTGTCGCAGGGCCTCCAGGACATTGCGGCGGAACTCCGGCAACTCGTCGAGAAAGAGCACCCCGCGATGCGCGAGGGTGATTTCGCCTGGGCGCGGGATATTCTGGCCGCCGCCAAGCAGTCCGGCGTCCGAGACGGTATGATGCGGGGCACGGAAAGGACGCTCCACCATCAGGCCGCCATCCCTGGGCAGCAGCCCGGCGATGCTGTAGAGCCGCGTGACCTCCATGGCCTCCGCCAGCGTCAGGGGCGGGAGGATTCCAGGAATCCGGTTGGCGATCAGCGACTTGCCCACGCCGGGGCTGCCCACCATCAGGAGATTGTGGTTGCCCGCCGCCGCTATCACCAGCGCGCGCTTCGCGCTCTCCTGCCCCTTCACGTCCACAAAGTCCAGCCCGCTGCGCTGCGCCTGCTCGAAAAGCCTTTGGACATCCACCCGCATCGGCTGGATTTGCTCCGGATGACAGCACAGCCGCACCGCCTCCGCCAGCGTCTC
This sequence comes from Victivallales bacterium, assembly GCA_017538465.1. Classification (GTDB taxonomy): domain Bacteria; phylum Verrucomicrobiota; class Lentisphaeria; order Oligosphaerales; family Oligosphaeraceae; genus RGIG1601. Next base: position 3,976 of record JAFYIW010000094.1, on the reverse strand, counting down.
CACGCCATAGACCGACAGCCCCTCCACCGCGGCCGCCTCGCGCGCATTCTCCGCAGGGACAATCATCCGCTTCAGCCCCAGTTCCTTCGCGTGCATCGCCAGGGGCAGCGCCCCGGCCACTCCGCGCACTTCGCCATTCAGCCCAAGCTCCCCCACAACCAGCGTGTTCTCCAATGCCCGGCCAGGCAACCCGCCCTTGAAGGCGACCAGGCACAGCGCGATCGGCAAATCATACAACGCACCGGATTTGCGCATGGAGGCCGGCGCCAAGTTCACCATCACATTGCCGCGCGGCATCTGAAGGCCGCTCGCCCAAATCGCCGAACGGATCCGCTCCTTGCTTTCCCGAATCGCCGCATCGGGCAAGCCGATGACATGGAATACCGAACCGGCCATGTCCGTCGGCGTATCCGAACAATTGGTCTCGACCTCGACGGTATAGACCGTCACCCCCTGAATGGTACCGCTCAGTGTCCGATTGATCATTGTGGCATCTCCTGGAATATTGACGGCGAAAACCGCTCCCGCCGTCCAGGAGATACTCTACACGCTGAACACCAATCTAGTTTAATAATCTCATATAATATTAATTATTAACAAATTCTACATAATTTTTCAAGACTTTTCGGGAATTCCTTCTCCAGAGTTCCGCACCTGGAGCATCTCCAGCGCGGCCTGGGCGGCGGCGACCTCGGCGGCCTTCTTGGAGTCGCCCTCCCCCCGCGCCGTCAATTCGCCCACCCGGACCTCCATCACGAAATGCGGCGGCCGGAGGGTGCCTTCGATTTCCGTATAGACGGGACTGGCGTGGCATTCTCCTTGCGCATATTCCTGAAGGACGCCCTTGGGGTTGTCTTGGGCCTTCATTTGCATGAGCTCCTCGTCCAGCGGCGGCAACACCTTCGCCACCACCGCGGTGGCGGCCTCCAGTCCGCCATCGAGGAAAACCGCGCCTAGCATCGCCTCGAACACATCCCCGAGGAGCGCCTTCCGTTTTCGTCCGCCGCTCAGGTTTTCGCCTTTTCCCAGCAGAAGCGCGTCTTCGAGTCCCAGGTTGGCGGCATATCCGGAGGTGGCCTTTTCGTTCACCAGCATTGCCCGGGTGCGGGTCAGGATTCCCTCCTGGCATTCCGGGAAACGGAGGAAAAGCATCTGGCTCACGATGACCTCCAGGACGGCGTCGCCCAGGAACTCCAGCCGTTCGTTCCAGGGGACGGGCGGAGTCTGTTCCGCCGCGTAGGAGGAGTGGGTCAACGCCGTCAGCAGCAGCGTCTGGTCATGAAAAACATGGCCGATGTTATGCTGCACAGCCTGCAGCACTTCCGGCATTTCGCTCGGTGTCGGGTTGAAATTTCGCATTATCAGACTATCTTAGAGCGTTTTCCCAAAATCAAAAAGGACGGTCGCACTAGCGGGTTCGCGGATGCGTGTCGCCGTCCGTATCCACCATGTCCCACATTCCGCGACATTCCAGGAGAATTCACCCATGCCATACGATGTTTCCGATCTGCACAAAGGCGTAAAAGTCCAGCTTGACGGCGAACCCTATCTGATCACCGAGTATGATTTCATGAAGCCCGGCAAAGGGCAGGCCATCTATCGCTGCAAGATGCGCAACATGATCACCGGCTCCACCACGGAAAAGGCCTACCGCCCCGGCGACAAGATCGACCAGCCCGACCTCTCGGAGCGCACCATCCACTTCTCCTACGACGAAGGCGATGGATTCTACGTTTTCATCGATCCCTCCACCAACGACGAGATCCGCATTGACGAGGCGACTCTGGGCCGCAACGTCTATTTCCTGGAGGATGACATGGAGTGCTCCGTGCTCCTCTTCAACAACCGCCCCATTGAAGTCACTCTGCCGGTCTTCGTGGAGAAGGTCATTGCCGAGACGGAGCCCGGCGAGAAGGGCAACACCGCGACCAACACCCTCAAACCCGCCAAGATCGAGAACGGCTATGAAATCCATGTCCCGCTCTTCGTGAACCAGGGCGACACGGTGAAGATCGACACCCGCACAGGAGAGTACTCCGAGCGCGTGAAGAAGGCCAGCATCTAACTCAAAGGCGAGAGGCGAGAGGCGAGAGGCCCTGAAAACCTGTCGCCCAGCCTCGCCTGATGTCCGCCCAAGGTGAAGGTCTTTGCCCTTTGCCTTGGGCGCTTTTCGTTTGCCCCGGAGCCGTTTTGGACACGAGGCGTACTTTAATCCCTTTTATGGCTTCCGACACCGTCACCCGCTTCCATAAAGCCAAAACGCTCTTCGGCGTCTTCTTCTATCTCTCTGCCGTCACGCTTGGCGGAGGACTGGCCATGCTGCCGTTGCTACGGCAGGAATTCGTCGAAAAGCGCAAATGGATGTCGGACGACCAGATGGTGGACACGGTCGCGGCCATGCAGTCGATGCCCGGCATCATCGCCACGAACATGGGCGTGCTGATCGGCTGCCACTGCGCGGGAATTCCCGGGGCAATCGCGGCCGTCCTCGGAGGGGTGCTGCCGCCCTTCCTTGCCATTGTCCTGCTGGCCGCCGTGGTAGCACGGCTTCGCCAATACGCCATTGTGCAGCACCTCTTCCTCGGCGTCCGGGCGGCGGTGGCCGCTTTGATTCTGCTGGCGGTGGTCTCGCTGGGCAAGCAGATTCTCAAGGGCAAACGCTTCCAGTTGATTTTCTTCTGGGGCATCGCCATCGCGAGCTTCGCCGCGCTGGTCTTCTTCGGGGCCGACGCCATCTGGGTGATTGTCGCAGGGGCCGTCCTGGGACTAGCCACCTTCAGCTGGTCGGGAGACGAACGATGAATCCACTCCAGCTCTATCTGCTTTTCGCCAAGATTGGCTTCTTCACTTTCGGCGGCGGATTCGCGATGATTCCGTTCTTCCAAAGCGAGCTGGTGGAGAACCACCAGCTGCTCTCGGCCTCGGAATTCGCGGACATCGTCGCGCTGGCGCAGATGACTCCCGGGCCGGTGGGCCTCAATGCCGCGACCTACCTGGGCCAGCAGCAGGCGGGGTTCCTCGGCGCCGTCGCCGCGACGCTTGGCGTCTGCACGCCATCCCTGACCATCGGGCTGGCGGTGGCGCTCTTCCTGAAGGCCTTCGGCAACAACCGATTCCTCAAGGCCGCGCTCTGCGGCATCCGTCCCGCGACGCTGGGACTCATCGCGGCGGCCGTCATTTTCTTCGCCGAGACCTCGGCCTTCGCCACCCCCCTGGCCAACCTGTGGCACACCGGCGAGAGTTTCCGCTTGTGCTGGCAGGGCACCGTCATCTTTCTAGGCTGCCTTTTCGTCCAGTGGAAGTGGAAGCCGAACCTCCTCCTCGTCCTGCTGGGCGCCGCCGTGGCCGGCGCCGTCCTCTGCCATTGATTCTGCGCTTGGTCGCGCGGCATGGAAATCTCTCAACAAACCACTCGCACTCCATGAACTTTTACCGTGACATCCGTAATTTTCTGGCCAAAGGTCTATGGGACGCCGACATCCGGCAAATGTCTTTCCTGCGACGGGCCGGGTATTCGTCTCTGCGCATGCTGATAATCGCGGTACGGGGCTTCAAGGAGGATCGGTGCACTCTGCAGGCGTCCGCGCTTACCTACATCACGCTGGTGTCGCTGGTGCCCATTCTGGCCATTACGCTTGCCTTTTGCAAAGGCATCGGGCTTCAGCACAAACTGATGGAGACTATTGGCCTGAAACGCATCGTGAAAATTGTAAAAGATGACCATGGCGCCTTGCGCAAAGAGTCCACCTACCAGATCATTCCATCAGACCCGCCGGAAGAGACGGCGGCAAAGCCTGACGGCGCAAGCTCCACGCCCTGCCCTTCTCTGTAAACGAGGAATTTGAGCTTTACTATAAAGACGAACAGTACTATTTTTATCCGACGGAAAACCGCGGGCAGGTCGCGCGCTGGGGTCTGATCTCGGATATAATCTACGAGAGAAATCATGAAAAATAAAGAAAAAGCATTGATCAAC
>JAFYIW010000093.1 GCA_017538465.1 Victivallales bacterium | reverse complement strand
AGGCCACGACCATCGCCTGTCCTTTGGATGGGTTTCCGGATTTGAAGGCGTCCATCATTGTCACTGTCTGCTCCGAATGGTCCAGCAAGCCAATGGCGGCGAGTTGTCCTTTAAGGCGATGGAGGATCGCGCAGGTCTGCTCGACGTTGCCTTGCGACGCATAGGTGGCCAGATTGTCCAGCAGTGGTCGCCAATCCGCCAGCGTCTGCGCCAGAATCATCTTGATTTCCCCTAGGGAGAGTCGATATTGTTCTCGCATGAAGTCATGCATTTGGCGGATGGTGGCGGCCTCGGGATTCTCGTCGAAGTTCTCGTCGGATGAGCGCAATTCGCGTTCGGGGACAATGCCGAGGGCGTCGGCGATGCACAGCAGGAGCTGGTCGCGCTCGAAGGGCTTGGGGATGAATCCCGTCGATCCGGCGCCGAGGGCCTTCTCCACGTCATCTTGGAATGCCGAGGCCGTGAGCGCGACAATCACTGTCGTGGCCGAATCCGGCAGCTTGCAGATTTCGCGGATGGCGGTATAGCCATCCATGATTGGCATTTGGATGTCCATGAAGATGAGGTCAAAGTGCTGTTGTCGGCACAACTCCACGGCGACCCGGCCATTTTCGGCCGTGCGGTAGGGCAGCCCGACCGACTGGCAAATCGTCTCCAGCAGGAAAAGATTGGTGGGCGTGTCATCCACCAGCAGCGCCCAGCGCTTCTTGAGTTCGGCGCGGGGCAGACGGACATGGTAGAGGTCGGAGAAGCGCACCTGCTCTTCCGGTTTGGCACGGTCGCAGATGATGCCAAACGAGAAAGTGCTTCCCTCGCCGGGACGGCTCTGGAGCTGAAGTTTTCCGCCCAGCAGTTCCACCAGCGAGCAGGAGATATAAAGCCCCAGGCCGGTGCCGCCATAACGGCGGGCAATGGAGGTGTCGGCCTGGGTGTAGGGTTTGAAGAGTCGGCTTTGCTCGCCCTGCGTCATTCCGATGCCGGAGTCCCGCACCGAGAACTCCAGACGGAGGCGGTTGGGACTCTCCGGCAGCTCTGTGGCATGGATTTCCAGAATCACCTCGCCCCGCTCGGTGAATTTCACCGCATTGGAAAGGAGGTTGTCCAGAATCTGACGCAGACGTGATGGGTCGGTGCGGATGATCACCGGCTCCTCTCCCGGGAAATTCAGATGCACCTTCAGGGCCTTCCCGCGCGCGGCCTGGCGCGCCAGCGCGGCGCGTTCCTCGGCGAAGGCGCGCAGGTCAAAGGCGACCTCCTCCAGCGAAAGCCGTCCCGCACGCAGTTTCGTGAAGTCCAGAATCTCATTGATGACATGCATCAGACTGCGGGCGCTAGACTCGATGATGCGCAGATACTGCCGCTGCTGGTCATTGAGCTGCGTCTCCTTGAGGTTGGAAAGGAAACCGACCAGCCCGTTCATCGGCGTGCGAATCTCATGGGACATCGTGGCGATGAAATTCTCGCGGCTCTGCATCTCCTCCTGGATATGGCATAGCAGCAGCTTGATTTTGCCGACCAGGGCGGGATCCTCGGCGCGCACCACCAGCGCCCGCTGGGAGTCGTGCTCCGCAAGTGGCTGAAGCAATTGTCCAGACGGCAAATCCAGATAGTTCTGCACGGTCTGCAATTGCCTTTGCTGCTGAGCATGAAGCCACCAGCCGCCCAGCAGGATGCCAGCCAGCAAGGGCAGAATCCATGCCCAGAAGAGCCAAGGTTGCCACCGCAATGCCCCTCCGACGGCGCCGGAGATGTCAGACAGAATCTCCGGCGTCTGCTCCGTCAGGTCCAGCAGGTCGCGCAATCGGGCAGGCACCTGGTCCTCTCTGCCTTCGATGTAGTCGTCGAGCTTTTCGACGAATTGGCGATTCTGGCTATCCAGCCGTTCGATGGCCTGATTCAACCGGTCGTTGTCCAGTCCTGCCGCCAGCCGGAGTTCATGAAAGCGATGTGCCTGTTCATCCTGAAGCTGCCTCAGAGGCTCCCCTTGCGTCCGGTATCCGCGCACCTGCGCATGGTGCTGCAAATGCCCTTCCAGTAGTTGCTTTTGCCAATTGACCTGCATCTCCTCCAGCAGGGACTGCAAGGGCGCCATTCGGGAAGCGCGTGAATGAGTGCTCCACAAAAGCAGAATGCCAAGCAGAGCGTACCCAACCCAGGCGCAGCCTATCCAGATGATGCGATGATGGGAAAGCACAGTCGTTTTTCCTAGGACGTTTTAGGAATCCTCCCCCAAATGCCCACGATTTCTTGGGCGAACAGGGGAAAGTGAAAACGGAACACGGGGCAGACCCGACAGGCTGCCCCGTGTGAAAAGACGGCATTGCGACCGTCGGCAGGTTGTCCGTGAACGCGGCATGTCCTCCGCCTTCACAGGAGAGGAGTTAGAAGCACATGTTCACGATGGGAAAGAAGGGCACCGTGGACTTGGTCGTGATGTTGACCAGGCCAATCTGCACACCCTGCAGGAATTCGGTGTAGTTGACCAGGCCGACCTCCAGGCCATGATACTCGAAAGAGGTGTTCACCAAGCCTACGCGCACGCCATTGGCATGGTCATGGGCGATGTTGACCAGACCGATCACCACGCCATCCGAATTGTCCGCGATGTTGACCAGGCCGGCCTGGATGCCGCCGAAATTCCCGTTGGTGCTGTTCCAGAGGTTGATTTGCAGCGCCGTCACCTGCGCCGACAATTCCGCGGTCTGCTCATTGCTGATGGAGACAAAGCCGAAATCCATCCCATTGACCTGCCCATTGGAGCCATACGGCAGATTGAGCTTCAGACCGGAGATGGCGATCTCCGGGGGAACCAGCTGCATTTTCGGGGCCCAGATGCTCAGCTGGAAGGCGGTGGTGTCAAATGCGGAGGCCACGCCTGCGGTCATCAGCAGGGCGGCAAAGACGACGAGGAGTTTTTTCATGGTTGGAATCTTGCCAAATCGGTTCAGAGAAGGGGAGAAGTTCGGAAAGACGAGAAAGGAACGTTTCTAAAATTAATCGCAATTCCCCAGTTTGCCATGCGTGCGCGAAGAAATTTCGCCGTTTTTTCGCGCACGCATGGGATGGCTGGCCTTATGGCGTGGATGGGGCAATCGTCATTCTTCCATGGCCTCGACAATCATCTGAGTCAATTCGTCCTGATGCTCCACGACCTGCCGCATGCCCAACTTGGACATCTCAAGGGACATGGCGGGCTGCTTCTCAGCCACTTTCTGACCCAACGGCGTCTTGTAGAACTTGATGAGCTCCTTCAATTCCGCCACCGTGAAGTTGCGCAGGTAGAGTTTTGCCAACTCGTCCTTGAGGGCTTCGTAGCTCACGTAGGTGGCAAGGAACCGCTTCAATGCGGGAGCTATTTTCTGGGT
>JAFYIW010000092.1 GCA_017538465.1 Victivallales bacterium | reverse complement strand
GATGCGCTTGCCCTTGAGGTCGTCCTTGCCCTGAATGGCACTGTCCTTTGGCACGACAATCACCTGGGACGCCTCGTAATACGGGATGGTGAAGTCCACATTCTGCTTGCGGTCCTCGGTGACGGTCATTCCAGCGACGCCGCAATGGGCCTTGCCGGAGGTCACGGCGGGGATGATGGAGTCGAAGGCGATATCCTCGACCACGAGTTCGCGGCCGGTTCTCTCGCAAATGGTCTTCATGATTTCGATGTCGATGCCCTGGAACGAGCCGTCATCCCCCTTGAATTCAAATGGCGGAAACTCGGCGTTGGTGGCCATCACCAGCTTGCCATCTCCATTTCCACTGCAGCCGGAGAGGAAGGCCAACGACATCAAAGAACACAGAAACAACGCCAGGGATTTCCAAATTTTCATGTTTTTGCCTTTAATGGATTGTGGGTTTGACAAGGGACGCATGCCAACTTGCGCCCTCGGGGAAAATGCAAGTATTTGCCTAGCACCGAGACAAGGCAAACAAGACACGTCATGCAAAGCCCTTGCCGCGGGTGAAACCAGAATCTGGCGAGGCTCCCGCCTTCGGCAGGCGTTTCAAAAGGCCGGCGGCATCATGATTCGCATGACCTTTTTAGCATTAGCCTGTAATATAGAGCTTATTTCAAAAGTTGCCACAGAACTCAAGGAATGCACGGGCACGGAACTCCCCCCGCGCAAGAATGCACGGGCACGGACCTATTCGGTCTGCTCATGGAAGAGCTTGGCGTAGAATCCGCCGCGGGCAAGAAGCTCCTGATGGGTACCCAGTTCGGTGACGCGTCCCTCGGTCAGCACGGCAATCTGATGGCAGCGGATGGCCATGGAGATGCGCTGCGAGACCATGATGGCGGTCTTGCCGACCAGCCGGGCGGCCAGCGTCTCCTGGATTTTGCGCTCGGTGTTGGCGTCCAGGGCGCTGGTGCAGTCATCCAGCAGCAGCACCTCGGGGTTCGTGAGCAGCGCACGGGCCAGCGAGAGGCGCTGGCGCTGGCCTCCGGAGAGGGACTGCCCCTTCTCGCCAATCAGCGTCTCGTATTGGACCGGCATCTCCATGATGAAGTCATGCATCTGCGCGGCGGCGGCGGCATCCAGAATCTGGCGGTTGGTGGCGTGAAGATAGCCATAGGCGATGTTGTCCCGCATCGAGCCGGAGAAGATCTGGGCCTCCTGGGGAACCACGCCGAGCTTTTCGCGGAGGCTGGCGAACTGGATCTTCTGCAGGTCCACGCCGTCAAAGCGGATGACGCCCGCCGTGGGAGTATAGAGTCTGGCCAGCAGATGCAGAAGCGTGGTCTTGCCGGCGCCCGAGGCGCCCATGATGCACAGCCACTGTCCGGCGGGGACCGTGAGCGAGATGTCATCCAGCGCCCGCCGTGCCCGGCTGCGGTTGCGTTCGCGCTCCTCCGGCGTGAGGCTGGAGTCACTGCCCTCGGGATATTGGAAGGAGAGATGCTCGATGGTGACGCCCTGGCGGATGGGGACGGGGAACGGCACGGCGTCGGGCGCCTCGGCGATTTCCGGCGACTCGTCCAGCACGCCGAAGCATCGCCCCAGGGCGACCTGGAGACGCTGCAGGATGAAGGAAAGCTGGGTGAAGTCGTTGACGGGCTGGAAGAGAAGGTTGGCGGTGGACTGCAGAAAGAGCATCTTGCCCAGCGTCATTCTGCCCTGAAGCACCAGATAGCCACCGTAAAGGAAAACCACGCAGTTGACCGCATGGACAATCAGCCAGGTCCAGAAGTTGGTCGCCATGAAATACCACTCCACCCGCACGGCGTCCCGCAGATAGGCGCTGGAGAGGCGGTGGAAGGCCAGAATCTCACCCGGTTCACGGCCGTAGGACTGCACCGCCTTCACCGCATCCATCTTCTGGGAGACGAGTCCGTAGATGCAGGAGTTGGTCTGGCGCTGTTCGATCTGCAGACGACGCACTCGGGGCCGCGTCTTCCTGCGCAAATACATGAAGGCGGGAAGGCAGGCGGCCAGCATCGCAAGGATGCGCCAGTCCCCGATCAAAAGGATGACCACGCCGCCCACCAGCATCGAGACTCCGCGGGCACCGACATTGATGACCTCGTTGAGTTCATTCTTCGCGGCGGCGGTGTCGCTCATGATGCGGGAAAGCAGCCGCCCCGCTCCCAGACGGTGGTGATAGGACAAGGAAAGCGCCAGCACCTTCTGGTGCAGATCCTCGCGGAGCTTCCCCAGGATGCTCTGGCTGACTTGGATCTGCCGCCGCGCCGCCCAGCGCCCTATGTAGTTGAAGATGACTTGAGTCAGGATGTAGATCACCGCCAGCCAGAAGAGCTTTCGCCCCGCCTCGGCGGGACGGCTCGTGAAACGGACCCCCTGGGCCATGCGTCTGCCGAGGCTGGCTTCCGGAGGCTGACGGGCGGCGGGGATATGATCCTGCGCCGTCACGCGCGTGGCCTCGGAGGATGGCGCCGCCGTCTCCTCGCCGCCGACCACCAGAATGGAGTCCACCACCAGGCGATTGAAAAAGGATATCACATAGGAATAATTCGCGTTCACCGCCACCAGAAAGACGCTCAAAAGGAGCGCCCAGCGGTTCGGCCAGAGATATTCCTTCAGAAACCTCCGGTAGAGTCCCCACCCCAGGCCGGACTCGTCGCGCTGCCGCGGCGGGGTGCGGTAGGGGTAGTTTCTGAAATGCTCTCGGGTGAAGTGAAGCATTTTTGTACAGGGGGAAGCGCCTCAGTCATCCAGCACGCCCTTGCCGATGTGCTTGGTGTAGAGTTCGTAGTAGCGGCCATTGGGGAGGGCCATGAGCTCCTCGTGCGTGCCCTGCTCCACAATCACGCCGTGGTCCAGCAGGACAATCTGGTCGGCATTCTTGATGGTGGAGAGACGGTGCGCGACCACGAAGCTGGTGCGGTTGGCCAGCACGCGCGTCATCGCGCGCTGGATGGCGGCCTCGGAGTCAGAGTCCAGAGAACTGGTCGCCTCGTCCATGATCATGATGGCTGGATCGGCGCAGATGGCGCGGGCGATGTTGATGCGCTGCTTCTGGCCGACGGAGAGCGCCAGGCCGTCCTCCCCGACCACGGTGCCGTAGCCGTTGGGCAGTCCCTGGATGAAGTCATGGATTTCGGCGGCCTTGGCTGCCTGCATGACCTCCTCGATGGTGGCATTGACGCGCCCGTAGGCGATGTTCTCGCGGATGGTGGTGGAGAAGAGATGCGACTCCTGAAGCACAATGCCGAATTGGCGCCTCAGGTCATGGACGCGGTAGTCGCGGATGTCCCGCCCGTCCAGCTTCAGGGCTCCCCCGGTCACGTCATAGAAACGCGCGATGAGATTCAGGATGGTGGATTTTCCGCAGCCGGTCGCCCCGATGAAGGCGATGGTCTGCCCCGGCTCCACATGCAGGTCAATTCCCCGGATGACCTCCACGCCCGGCTCATAGTGAAAGCGCACGTCCTCGAAATCCACCTGCCCGCGCAGTCTTCGGCAAGGAACCGCCTCCGGGCGGTCGCTGATTTCCCGCGGCTCGTCCAGCAGCTCGAAGAGCCGTCCAGCGGCGACGCCGGCCTCCTGGAGTTTCCCGACCAGCTGGCTGAAGCGCACCGCCGGCCAGAGGAGCTGCGCGGCGAAGCCGCTGAAGGCCATCACATCCCCGTAGCTCATCTCTCCTTGAAGCACCATTCCGCTGCCCAGCAGATAGATCAATGCCGTGCCCACGGCGTTGATCAGGGCGACATTCATCCAGAAGGTGTTATTGGCGACGTCACGCGTGTAGCCATAGTCCAGGGAGATGACGTCCTGGTCGTGGAAGGCCAGATGCTCGCGCGCCTCGGTGCCGAAGGTCTTGATGGCCAAATCGCCCCCCATGCGGTTCTGCACCCCCGCGTTGAGCAGATCGTCCTCCCTTCGCACCAGCCGGCTGTAGCGGATGATGCGCTTGATGCGCAGACGGTAGTTGAGCACGAAAACGGCGATGACGCCATAGAGCGCCAGCGCCAGGCGCCAGTTGATGGCCAAGGTCGCCACTGTGGCGCTCGTCGCGATGATGAGGTCCGAGATGACCGTGAGGCTGCTGGAGCCGCATACCATCTGCACGGCCCAGGTGTCCTCCATCAGACGATTGACCACTTTGCCGGGGCTGGTGCGGTTGAAAAAGCGCAGCGACAAATACAGCAGGTGCCGGTAGATGGCCAGACGCAGATCATTGACCAGCCGGACAGAGACGAAAACCGCCAGCGTCTTCTGGGCAATCATCACCGCCTGCGAGAGGATGGGCACCGCGAGGAACAGGAAGCCCAGAAAGAGGAACTGGTCGGTCCGTCCCTGAGTGAACACCTGGTCCACCAGCGCCCGGGTGACCAGAGGGGGCACCACCGCCAGCCCGGCCAGCAACGCCGTGAGCGTCACCGCAGCCATCACCTGCACCTTGTAGCGTTTGGTGAAGGCCAGGACGCGGCTGATTTTACTCTGGGAACTCATGCGGTTTTGCGGGAATCTTCGGCCATCGGCTCAAGGCGGAGTCCCCTGTTTCTCAGGGGGACTCGGGCGTCAGGGATCGAGATTGAACAGGTAGCTCCAGAAGGAGGACT
>JAFYIW010000091.1 GCA_017538465.1 Victivallales bacterium | reverse complement strand
GGTTCTGGATGTCCTGGTAGCCGCCCCAGAAATCAATGACGCCCCGATGCCCGGCAACGTCAAAATAGAGCGCGTTGGCGGTGAAATCCCGCCGTGTCGCGTCATCCTCCAGGGTTCCGAAGCAGTTGTCGTTCCAGATGATGTGGTCGTCCGGCTCGGCGGCGTGACGTCCTTGTCGTTCGGTTTCGCTGGGCACCCGGCGGAAGGTGGAGATTTCGTAGAGGTCGCCGTTGGCGTAGGCATGCACCAGCCGGAAGCGGCGGCCGATGATGTGGCAGCGTCTCCGTCCGAAGACCTGGCGGATTTCCTCCGGGGTGGCCGACGTGGCGATGTCGTAGTCCTTCGGGGTGACGTTCAGCAGGAGGTCGCGGATGGCGCCTCCTACAATGTAGGCCTCATGACCTGCCGCGACCAGTTGCCGGACAAGGGAGCAGGGGGTGGGATCGAGGCGCTTGCGCACTTGCTCGACGATGACGTTGGGAATCTTTGGCATATCTTAGGACGAAAAGCCCAAAGGCCTGCGGCCGTTTTGCCGGAACGGCGCCGTTGTCTCAGAAAAGGGTGGGTTGGGCGACGGGACCGAAGGAGCGCCGGTGTTCGGGGCAGGGGCCTAGTCGATTCAAGGCGGCGAGATGTTCGGCGGTGCCGTAGCCCTTGTGCTTCGCGAAGCCATATTCCGGGTAGCGCCGGTCCAATTCGACCATCCAGGCGTCACGGGCGGTTTTGGCCAGGATGCTGGCGGCGGCGATGGAGGCGGAGTTCGCGTCTCCCTTCACCAGAAAATCCACTGGCACGGGAAAAGGCTGGAAGCCCAGCCCGTCCACCAATGCCCATTGGGCTCCGACTTGCCGGGCGGCCTCGCGCATGGCGTCCTGCGTGGCGCGCAGAATGTTCATGCGGTCAATCTCGGCTGCGCTGCGCTGCACGATGGCGTAGCGGATGCGCGGGTCGGCCTTGAGGGCCGCCGCCAACTCCTCGCGCTGATGCTCGGAAAGCCGTTTGGAGTCGTTGACCGGCAGCGTGAAGACCTCCGGCGGCATGGGGAGAATGACGGCCGCCACCATCACCGGTCCGGCCAATGGTCCCCGTCCCGCCTCGTCGATGCCGGCGATGGCGGCGACTTCCGGATGCGCCGCCCGAATTTGGCTTTCAAAGCGAAAGGGTTGGGCAATGCCAGTCATGGCGGTGAATGATTTCAAAAGTCCGTCCCGAAAATGATATTTCGCGTCTGCTTTTGAAATTCCCTGCAACACGGGATATCCCGCAAAATATATTGCATCATCACCAAAAAAAGGCACGTCGCCGTGCCTTTTTTCAGGAAAAACGGAAATCGTGCGCCGACGGGAGAAGGAACCGAAGCGGATTCCACGCCCGACGGCAGGCCAGCCATGGGCGACGGCTAGGCGTTCTTCTCGTCCGCCGCCTTGACTTTGGCGGCCTTGCCGACCTGGTCGCGCAGATAGTACAGCTTCGCGCGGCGAACCAGACCACGGCGGGTCACCTTGAAGGAGGCCACGCGCGGAGAATGGATCGGCACGACGCGCTCGACGCCCTGGCCGGCCTGGACGCGGCGCAGAGTCAGGCTCTGGGAGATGCCGGCGCCCTTCTTGGCGATGATGACGCCAGTGAAATTCTGAATGCGCTCCTTGCCGCTCTCGATGATGCGGAAGCCGACCTGCACGGTGTCGCCGACATTCATCGTCGGAACATCGTCCTTCATGTTCTCTAGGTGAATCTTCTGAATGGTGTTCATGGGGATGGACTCCTTGGAAACGGTCTGCGTTGAATGAATGAAAAAGCTACAGCAGGTCCGGACGCCGCGAAACCGTGCGCAGAACGCGCTGTTCCAGACGCCAGGCCGCGATTTCCTGATGATTGCCGGACAACAGAATCTCCGGCACGCGCATGCCCTTGTAGTTCACCGGGCGGGTGAAATGGGGGTACTCCAGCAGCGGCTCATTGCCGAAGGACTCCTCGTCGCTGGAGGTGTCGTTGCCCAGAGCCCCGGGAAGCAGCCGGACCACGGCGTCGGTCACCACGCAGGCGGCCAGGGCGCCATTGGTCAGGACGTAGTCGCCGATGGAGACCTCTTCGTCCATGAGGCACTGCCGCGCCCGCTCGTCAATCCCCTCGTAGTGCCCGCAGATGAGGATGAGGTGCTTGACCCTGGTGAATTCACGGGCCTTCGCCTGATTGAACGGCTTGCCCTGGGGACTCATCAAAACCACGTGGGATTTCGCCGTACGGAGATCCGCCAGGCATTCGAAAAGCGGCTCCGGCCGCAGCACCATGCCGACGCCTCCGCCATACGGGGTGTCGTCAACGGTCTTGCGCGCGTCGTGCGTGTAGTCCCGCAAATCCACAAAATTGAGTTTGACGATTCCCTCCTTCCAGGCCCGTCCGATGACGGATTCCTGCAGGGCACCCTGGCAGATGGAGGGGAACAAACTGACGATGTCAATCTGCATGGCGAAGGCTGGGTTGCCGGGAACGGCGATTCACTCGTCCATGACATCAACGGTCACCCGTTGGCGCGTGTGGGCAGAGGCATTGGAAATCAAGGTGCGCAGGGCGCTGATGGTCTTGCCGCTTTTGCCGATGACTTTGCCGATGTCTTTCTTGACGCAATGAATCTGGATGATGGTGAGGTCGCGTTTCTCGGCGATGGTCAGCGTGACCTGCTCCGGATGGTCGACGAGACTGCAAACCAGGAAACGGACGAAATTCTGCAGAGCCTCGAGGCTGGAGGCTGGCGCCGACGCGGCGCCATTCTCATCCGTGGCCGGAACCTCTGGCGGCGGCGCCCCTTCCACCAGCGGCGGCAGGGAACCGCCTTCCTGGGCTTCGGCGCCAAATAGGCGTTTCAAAAAGGAGAAGGCCATGATGATAAGGACGGGATGGCTCCTCTGGAACTACAGAGGAATGCGCGTGGAGGGAAGCGGTTCAGGATTAGGCCTCGGCGGCGGGAGCCTCGGCATCCGCCGCAGGCGCTTCAGCCTCGGGCTCGGCCGGGGCGGCCACCTTCTTGGGGGCGGGAGCGGCCTGTGGCTTCTGGGCCTTGCGCGGCGGGAAGGGCCTGCCCTCTTCGGCACGCTTGATGATGTCTTGAACCGTTTCAGAGGGCTGCGCCCCTTGGCTCAGCCAGTATTTCGCGCGTTCCAGATTCAGCTTTTCGGTGTCGTGACGGGGATCGTAGATACCCAGGTTCTCAATGAAGCGGCCATCGCGGGGAGAGCGGGCGTCCGCGACGACAATGCGCCAGCAGGCCGCGTTGCGCGTGCCAGTTCGGCGAAGACGAATCTTGACAGACATTTTATTCCTTTGACAATTCGGTGAAAGACAGATGAAAGAAATGACAGTGCAAACGCTTAATATAATCCATCCAGGCGACTCTGCAATTCAAAGGGCGTAAATCCTTTTCCGGATTTTCCGGATTTTCCGGATTCTCCGGCTACCGCATCGGCCGTTTGCCGTCCCAGAAATGCTTCCCCCATGCCGATTTGCGCGGGTCTTTGGCGTCCCCGCTGCGGCGCGGACGTCGCGGGGCGTCGGGCGAGGCGCATGCAGACCGCTGCCGCGCGGACTGGGAAGGCGATTGCCTTAAGGTCTTGACGAGGTGGAGGATGGCCAGATGCGCGGTGGCGAAGGCCGCATGGAGATTATAGCCACCCGTCGGGCCATCGATGTCCAGCACCTCTCCGGCGGCGTAGAGGCCGGGCAGAGAACGACATTGCATGGTGGCGGGGTCGAAGGCGCTGCGGGAAAGGCCGCCGACGGTGACGATGGCTTCCTTGAGCGGGCGGGGGCGGAGGTCGCCTGGGCGATAGTCCTTGAGGCCGGCGGCATCCACGCCGTCTCGGGCGAGGGCTTCCGCCAGCATGGGCGGAAGCCCGAGGGCATTGAGGGCGATGCGGGGTTGCCCGGTGCGGCTGAGAAGCGTCTGGTAGCGCCGTGCCAGCTGCTCGGCGGTTTCCTGCGGGAAAAAGTCGATGGAGAGGCGGAAATCCTCATGGCGCTGCCGGGCTGCCAGGCGGGTCAGGTCGAAAATGGCGGCTCCGCGCAAGACGCCGTTTTCGATGAGGAGATTCCCGGTGATGGCGGGGAGTCCAGGCACGCCTACGGTGACTTCCGGGAGGTCCGTGGCGGTGGGCAATTGGGCAATGGGATGACGCGCGGGGAGGCTCAGGCCAACCAGACCCGCCCGGGGTTCCTCAAAGGGAATGCCGAGCATTCTGCCGAAGGGCTCGCCGTCTCCGACCGAGCCGGTGCGCGGGTAGGAGAAGCCACCGATGGCCAGCAGCAGACAGCGGGTCTCCAGGCTGAAGTTTGGGGTGTTGACGCGATAACCCCCGTCCACGCGCTGAATCTCCTCGGCGGGGGCGCTGTAGATGACGGGGAAGTCGCGGTCGCGCAGGTGGTCCAGGAAGGCATGAAGGACGTCATCGCCTTTCTCGCTGGCGGGGTAGATGCGGTTGCCCAGCACTTTGGTGTGCAGCCCCAGACGCATCTGGAGCCATCGCTGCAATTCCGTCGGCGGAAGGGCACGCAGCGCGTCGTCCAGAAAGTCACGCACGGGGGGGCCGTAGGCGCGTAGGAGATCCTCGGCGTTGCCGGCATGGCTGAGATTGCAGCGGTTGTTGCCGCACATCAGCAGCTTGAGCCCCGCGCGGTGGCGGCGTTCCAGCAGCACCGCCTTCAAGCCGGCGTCCGCCGCCCCGCAGGCCGCAAAGAGACCGGCCGCGCCCGCGCCTATGATGATTAAATCGGTGTTCATGAAATTTATGAGAGCTGCTAGCCCACCGTCCAGCAAAAAAATGGCCGACGCGAATGCGCCGGCCATGACGGGGAGTCTGTCGGGGGGTGATTACTTCACCTCAATGGCACCGGCAGGGCATTCGCCGGCGCAGGCGCCGCAGGAGACGCACGCGTCGGCATCGACCGTGGCCTTGCCATCGACTTTGATTGCGCCAACGGGGCAGGAGGCTTCGCACACGCCGCAGCCCACGCAGACATCTTGATTCACTTCAGCAGCCATTGTATTCTCCAGGAGTAGGATGGGGGTTGGTTGTGAGGAGCATCCGCGGCGGAATTGCCGGAATGCATGACATCAGGCTAAGGAAAACCGTCGTCAACGGGAATATACCACCATTTGGCGAAATCGTGGCCTGTCACGCCAGGTCTTTGCAGGCCTGGTAGATGGTGGCGAAGAGGTCGGGAATCTGCTCCTTCTCCACGCAGGAGAAGGCCAATCGGAAGTCACTGTCGCCCATGGCGATGCCGCCTGTGGCATAACGGTCCAGAAGAAGCCGGCGCAATTTGGCGGTGGTGGTCTTGAGAACCTTGATGCACATGAAATATCCGCTGTTGAACGGATAGGCGACGAAATGCTCGCGGTATTCGGGATGCGAGGCGAGCGTGGAGGCGACCGCATCGCAACGCTCGTGCATGATGGCGACATTGGCTGCCCGTTGCTCGTAGAATTTTCCGGAAGTCAAGGCTTTGGCGACGAGTCTTTGGGAGAGGGCGGAGCAGTTGCTGATGGTGGAGCGGATCAGCCCGGCCGTCTTGGCTTCCAGGGCCGTGAACAGCGGGCTGTCCGCCTCGGCGCCGCCGATGGCGAAGGAGAGGAAACCCGTGCGCAGCCCCCAGACGTAGCACTCTTTGGTCGCCGCATCCGCTTTGATGGCCAGGAGGTTGCGGGATTTCCCCGCGAGCTTGCAGAAGAGGGACTCCTTCATGCAGTCTGGGTCGAAGAAGAGCCCGTAGTAGGCATCGTCAATCAAGGCGATGACTCTCACGCCGCGTTCGGCGGTGGCCAAAAGCGCGTCGGCCAGCGCCTTGCCTTCGTTTTCCAAAGGAGTGTATCCAGTGGGGTTGTTCGGGAAGTTCAGGATGACGAACACCTTCTGCCCAGAGGCGTAACCCGCCAATGCCTGGGCGAAGGCCCGGATGTCTAAATGCCCGTCTTGGAAAAAGGTCCAGTAGTGCAGATTGGTCTGCAAGCGGTCAGAGTAGTTCAGGAGATAGTTGTCCCAATTCATATCCGGGAGCAATACTGCGTCGCCTGGGTCAAGGAAGAGGTCTCCAGCCAAGGCGAGAGCCTGAGTCAGCCCGTTGGTGACCACTGGCAGGCTGAATGGGAGGTTCTCCAGAGTGGGGTTGTCATGCAGGATTTTGGCCTTCCATGCCTCTCGCAACGGCTTCTGCCCGTAGGATGGCGCATAAAGCAGCGCCTCGTTTGGGGTGAGGCCGGGAAGGGAATCCATGATGCAAGGCAGGCACATCGCCTCGTGGTTGCGCAAGGCCGTGCCGATGGTCGCATTGTATTTCGTGGCCAGCCTCTTCGCCTCGCCGGATTGGCTGAGGATGCCCTTGCTGGGGAAATAGATGCGCTTGCCCAAAGCCGACAACATCTCATAGGCGACCGGGTTGACCGCCTGGATCTGGTCGTTGAGCGCGATGGCGAGTTCGTTGAACATGGTAGGTTTCAGCATCTAACACCCCAAAGCCAACGGGCTTCGGGCAAACGCAATAATTTAATGCAAAAGTTTAAAATTGCGAAACGGTTTGCACAATGGCGGCACGAAAAAAGGCGCACCAGCGTGCTCTGGAGCGCCTTTAACGAAAAACAGAAGTAATTTCGCAGTGATTAATTAATCCCACTGCTGGCATTTTTCTTCGCTGGAGATGTTGTTCGTGACGGGGACGTATGCACCGCCCTTGCCGCCGAGCCAGATGTAGTGAGGCATGCTCCACCAGCACACAATATCCACATAGTACTGCATCCGGCGATAGTCCAGGGTCTCGACATGACCGTCGGCGAAGGCCATGTTGCCCTTCTGGAGGTGCTTGGCAGCCAGGGAGTGCCCCTGCTGATTGGGCGAGCCGATGTAGTCGTGTCCCACCTCGCGGCCGTCATTCGGATAATAGGAGCTGGCCTCCAGGTGCGAATCCGCCATGAACCAGGACTTGGCGGGGCCGCCGACTGCGTTGCCGTAGCGGAAGAAGTTGCGTTCCGGATAGCCGCAGATGTCCTGGTTGACGTAGGCGCCGGGCATGGCCCCGTAGGAGCGGTTGAAGGCCGGCATCGCGTAGGACTGGTCGCCGACCATGCCGATGTTGTCGTGGGCGCTGCGAGCGCTCGGGCACTCGTCCACCCAGCCGGAGTAGTATCCCTGCCCCAGCTGGATGGTCAGGTTGCCTGCCCAACTGGCTTTGTTCCAGTCCTTGTAGCCCTGGTGGTTGGAGTAGACCACGCGCCAGCCCAGGTAGTCGCCGGTTTGATTGGCGGTGTATCCGGCGGTGCAGCCCGAAAGCACGACGCCGCCATTGTCATCACCATACAGCAGAATGGCCTGCGTGCACTGCTTCAGATTGTTGACGCAGGCAATGGATTTGGCCTTCTCACGCGCTTTGGAGAGTGCCGGCAAGAGCATGGAGGCAAGAATCGCGATGATGGCGATGACGACAAGTAACTCAATGAGAGTGAAGGACTTTTTCATGAGAATCTGGGGGAGGGATTGGTCGATAAGAGGAATAATTGAGCATTTTTATAATTATAAGAGAATATTTGGGAAAATTCAAATTCAATTAGAACTGTTAGAGCTACTAGTTCTTCTAGAGCAGCTAGAACCACTAGAACTACTAGTTCCACAAAAGAAACGGGCGCCCTGCCGAGTTCTGGCAGGACGCCCGGGAGGGAGGTTTGCACCACCTGGATTTGAATTATGCGTGGAGCATGTTCTGTCCGCCGGTCACGGGGATGGCCTGGCCGGTCTCGTATTCCTGCTCGACGCAGTAGATGATGGCGCGGGCGACGTCGGCCGGCAGGCATCCGCGGCGCATCGGCACCTTGTCCATGTAGAACTTGCGGACATCCTCGACTGTCTTGGCGCCGGGGACTTTGCCGGCATTGAGATACTGGATGAACAGCCCCTTCTCGGGAT
>JAFYIW010000090.1 GCA_017538465.1 Victivallales bacterium | reverse complement strand
TCTTGCGGAGGAAGTCGCGGAAATTGCGGGTGTCGCAGGGTGCCCAGCCCGCCCAGGAGGGGCGCATTTTGATGTCATGTGCCATCCAGAACCACTCGCCGTTGCCGTTTTCCGCGATGCTCATTCCCCAGATGCGGTTTGCGTATGGCTTCCCTTTGAGGTACTGCACCAGTCGGCGGATGGGGACTTCCGCGTCGGTCAGCCATTTCTTCGAGGTGAGGGACTGCTTTTCGCGGTCGATCTTGCGTGGACCGCCGTCGCCGTGCGCGCTAGTCTCGTCGGGATTTGCCTCCAGCCACCAGTCGGGCATGTGGGCATAGACGTGGATGCAGAGGATGGCGTCGGGGCAGACGGTGAGAAGCTGTGCCATGTCCTGCTCGAAGACGCTGAAGTCGAACTCGTTTTCAGCTTTCCAGAAATCAAGGAAATCAACTTGCACACGATAGTTCTTGAGGTCCTGCTCGGCAGCCAGCTGAAGTTCGTGGAAGCGTTTGGCGCGCTGGGTGACGATGGTGTGGAAGAAGGTCGGGTTGTAGCGTTTGCCGCCAAGAATGAGCGCAGGGCGGGCTCCCGTTTCCAGATGTGCCTGCTGAATGGAGGGCGGGGTTTGGCGGGTGTGCTTCAGGTGCGCAAGCGGCGGATTGCTGTCCAGCGCCAGAAAATCATCGGCCAAGCGCAACGTCGCCTCTCCCTCTTCGATATACGGCACGGGGTAGTGGATGACGACCTCCTGGCCCTCAGTCCACTGGGACATGTCTGGCGTGACGCAGAGGTTGATCTCCTGCTTGCGCCCGTTGGTGAAATCAAGGGCGAAGTGGAGGGCGCGTCCAGGGAAGGGCGGCTGCTTCACCACGAGAGCGCGCATGCTGCCAGGCGTGCCGTCAAGCAGCTTCAGGCGTCCACGCGGGCCAGCGTAGCGGTAGTTGATGTTTCGCTGCCATGGGTCGGTTGTCTCTGGCGCACCGTAGATGACGACTGGCTGGCTGGTCGGGTCGGGCTGGGAGCCCCGCGCGGTCTCCTCTGCGCATGTCCACTGGTTGTCCGTCTCCAGGAAGATATCCTGTCCATTTGCGCGGACATAGACGTCGGCTGCGAGTCCGCCCGCCTGCGTTCCGTTCCAGACGCGCACGGTGATGCGGTTCTTGCCTGGCTTCAGGCAATCGGTGATTTCCCAGCGTGTGGGAGTCGTCCAGATGACGGAGCGTCCAATGCGCTTTCCGTTGACGAACCACTCCGCATTGTCATCTGCGAGGCACGCCACGGCACCGTATTCGATGTTTTCGGGCAGTTCGAAATCACGCTGGAACCAGACAAGCCCGCGATAGGGACCAGTGTCCATCGGGCGGTCCCAAATCCATTTCCCGCGCCAGCGCCCGTATGGTGCGAAGGGGAAGTGGTAGTCTTCCAGGGTGAGGACGGGATGTCCGCTGCCTGCATCCTCCAGCGTCATACGCGCCTGGATGAGCATATCTGGCGTGGTGAAGCGCAGTTCCTTTTCGCCTGCGACCAGCTGGACGACGGTTCCTGGGAACTCCTGCAGCTTGTTGTCGTAGAAACGGATGGTGATTCCAGGTGAGCGTTCCCCTAGCCAATGGAGACGGTAGCGGGCGTGCGGCTTGAGGGCATCCAGAGGAATTGCACGGGAGGCTGGCAGGTGGTGGGCGTCAGGGATGAGGTTTGCCTCATCCTGCACTTCGAGGCTGGAAAGCCCGACTACGCCAGGCGCTCCAAACCAGCGCAGTTCCCAGTTTGTGACAACCGATTTGTCATCATGGACTTGTGGGATTTCAAAGACAAATGGGCGAAAGGTACCGTCGGGCACTGCCATCTGTGGCGATGAGTAGAATTGCTGGAGAGTGTCGTCCGCTTGGCGTATGCGCCCCGAGAAGCGGAAGAAGCCAGGCTGGCGTGTCATGGCGGAGAATTCGACCTGTTTGACCTGGCTGGCTGGCCACATTGATCCATCTGGTAGAAGGCGCTTTTTGCGTCCCCCTCCAGTTCGACGACGAGTGCGTCGGCATGCGGGAGTGTCTTGAGGCTGTTCTGCACCCGAACAGTATTTTGGAGCGTGCTTCCCCGCAGGGAGCGGCGGCTGAGGAGGCGTTGCGCTGTCTTCTCGTCAAGCTCCTCGAAGGTGAGGTTTCGGATTTCCACCCCCTTGGGTGCCATGCATTTTAGCTGCACAAAGGCGGCTCCGCGCCAGAGGTGGGTGGTTTTGCCCTCCGAGACGGGGGCGGCGAAGACGCAGCCCTCCACCTGCTGCCAGTCGGAGGTCAGGTTGATGGGCAGGAGGCCGAAGGTCATATAGCCGCCGTCGCGGTGCTGGCGCAACGTGGTCCCTGCAGCCCAGGCGCGCTGAATCGGACGGCTCATCGTGAGCAGCCATTTGCCGTCCTGCTCGCTGATTTTCTGGACGTAGTATTCGATGTTGCGGTTCGGGAGGTAGGAGAGGTCTGCTGCCGCCACAAAGGCCACGATTTTGCCAAATGCTGTTGGCTGCCACTTGGAGTCGTCGGCGACGAGCAGCTCCGTGTCTCCTGGGC
The DNA here is from genome assembly GCA_017538465.1 of Victivallales bacterium. Lineage (GTDB taxonomy): Bacteria > Verrucomicrobiota > Lentisphaeria > Oligosphaerales > Oligosphaeraceae > RGIG1601. The sequence continues at coordinate 117 of JAFYIW010000090.1, read as the reverse complement.
GTGCATCGCGCAGCAACGTTGTTTCGGTCCCAGGAAGCGCATTGAGCTGAAAGGCGGCAATCGGCAGATGGTTGCTGTCCGACTGCTCCAGAATGGGCCAGAATGTCGCGCCTGCTT
>JAFYIW010000089.1 GCA_017538465.1 Victivallales bacterium | reverse complement strand
GGGCACCTTAATAGCCGCGAAGCGGCGAGCGCACGTAGTGCGCGACCATGCGTAACCGCCTGCAAGTGCCTGAAAGGCACGCAGCCGGCGGGGGCAGGCACCGCCAGAATCCTGCGCCCGAAAAGGGCGCTATAACCCTTGGGGTAAAGTCAAAACGAAAACTCTGCCGTCAGGCACCCTCTTCGGGGAACAAAGCATATGATTTTATTTCTTTTTGCCCTTGCGTTTTCCGCCAGACTTGCCTTTATTCGGCGTCGGCGGGGAAGGAGGATTGCCATTCCGGGAGCCGCCCCTGGACGTCCAAGAGTCATACGCCTTCGCCCCCTGTGAATGTACATCGACACGTCCATTGGCCGAGACCAGTTTGCCGTTTTGGTCGAGGATGATTAGCGTGGGGATTCCATTCACATTATACTCCTTCGCGAGCTGTTCGACGAACTTACTGCCATACGGCAGCGCCAGCCAAGGCATCTTCGCCTCGGTCATGTAGTTGGACATATCCTTTGCGGTGTGGTCAAAGCTGACAAAGACAATCTCGAAGGACTTCTTATTCTTCTTGCAGTCCTGGTAGAATTTCACCAGCTGCGGAGTGAATTGGCGGCATGGCGGGCACCAGTGCGCCGAGAAGTAGATTCCAATCAGCTTGACGCCCTTCAGGGCCTTCGCCGTCTCCACGGCCATCCCTTTCGCGTTGACCAGCGATGGGCCGAACTTGTTTCCCATCCAGTCCGCCCGCGCCGACATCATTCCCAGGCACCAAAGCAGCATCCCCATCCATGCAATCTTACGAATCATGCTTGTTTTCCTCCTATGGTTTCCAGAATTCACAGTGAGACACTTGTTCCTTTCCCTTGACACACACAAAAAAGTCCCTTGACACACATGAAAAAGCGCCCATCTGGAACCACGGCCAGACCAGGCGCTTGCCCAATTGACACCACGCGGGAATCCCGCGTCCCCTCGGCGAAGGGCTATTTTGCCTTCGGAATGTTCGGAGTCTGCAACTGCTCTGGCGTGTAGATGGCGAAAAGCAGCTCGCGGAGGAAGGCCAGCATGAAGAGACGTGCCTCCAGGGAACTTTGCACGCCGTCGAAACTGTCCTTCACCTCATTCCAGAAGCCCTCCATGTCCCCCTGGCTGACCTCCAGCGTGCTGGAGTTTGCGATCTTGTGAATCAGCTCCGTCTCGCGGGCCGTGAAGTCGCCCCAGAACTTCGGCAGCGTCTCCTCCAGCGTGCCCGTGGCGTCCTGGTCGTAGTTGATTTTCTTGATGATGCGTCCAAAGCCCGCCTTCATCGTGGGGTTGGCGAGCTTGAGCTGGGAGCCCAGGTTGCGCCAGTCAATGCGGTCCAGCAGCAAATCCACGAATTTCTGGTAGGAACGCAGTTCCTCGATGGCCTTCGCCTTGTCGGCGTCCGCGGCGGCGGCCTTGTTGTCCACCGCCTTGGCGTCCGCCACAATCTGACGATTGGCCAGCAACTGCTCCTGATATTTGTTCTGCCAGGCATTCAGCTCGGCCTTGTTCTTCTCCAGCTCGGCCTGGAGGCGCGTCACCATCCGGTCCGCATTCTCGCTGACGCTCTGCTCGCGCTTCCGCGTGGCCTCGTCCATCTCCGCGAGTTTGGCGGCCAGGCGTTTGGTCTCGGCGGAGGCGCTGGTGAACTTCTGGTTTGCGGCGTCCACATCCGCCTTCAGGGAGCGCTGCTGTTTTTTGAGTTCCTGGACTTCAGCGGTGCTGGACTGCAGCTGCGCGCGGACGCGCTCCACGTCCGCCGTCGCATCGGCGGCTTTCTTGGTGGCGGCGGCCAACTGCGCCTCCAGTTCGGTCAGCCGCGCCTGAAGTTCGGCCGCACCCTCCTGGTTGTTCAGAATCTTCTCGGCCTGCTCCGCCGTAAACTTCAGGGGCGCGAAGGCCAGCAGAAGTTTCCACGCCTTGTTCTCCTTCAGGTCGTAGAATTCATTGAACTTCTCGTCGGAGAGGACATAGTCCTCCTCCGACAACTTGTGCTCGGCGCGATAAGCCGTGTACTCCTCGGAATGGAAATAGTCCTCCAGCGTGTCGTGAAGCTGTTCGTGGACGGGATACCACACGCCGAAGAGCGGCTGGCACGCCGCCTCCGAGAAGTCGTTCTTGGCGGCTTCGTTGACGACCTGCTTCTCCAGGCGCGCCCGTTGATTGGGGTCAATGCGGTGTCCGCCGAGGGTGCAAATTTTCTGCAGCTGCGCGTTGTCGTTGATGTATCGGCTGAGGGTGCGCCATGGCAATTCCCCGACCATCACGGCAAAGAGGTCGGCGATCTTCACACCCTGGATTTTCTCGTTGTTGCCAAGCATCCAGGAATCACTCCTTGTTGAGCATTTTTTGGGCTTCGTTGATAAAGGCTAAAATCATCTGCCGCCGCAGCGAATGGTCGATTTTCTGCATCGCGAGGCGAATCTGTTCGGCCATGGCAGGCTTGTCCTCGACCAGATAATACTCCATGGCGGAATAGCAGGCCAGCATGGCCTCACGCCAGCGCTTCTCCTGGCAAAGCGCAATGACGGCGCTCATCTTGTCCTCGGCGCCCTGCTGCCCATCCTGCTGGCTCTCCGCGGCCTGCTGCTGTTGCTGCTGGCGAAGACGGCGCTTGGCCTTGCGGTCAAGCAGCAGCTCGTCATCCTCGTTGAATTCGTCTTCGTAACTAATGCGCTTTTTGGCCATAATGAAATGCGACAGACACCGATAATTCAGCTATGCGCAATCTTTTGTAAGCAGAACAGTGGGGAAAATCGATATATAAATAGTGGCCGAGGATGCAGACCATCGCCTCGGCCGTGGCCGGCCTACCTTTAAAAAACTGGAGGCGTGGATCGGATTCGGACCGATGAATAAAGGTTTTGCAGACCTTCGCCTTACCACTTGGCTACCACGCCGTGCTTTGGAAAGTGCTTTAATTTACACCATGAAACAAAAATTGCAAAGGGATTTCAAAAACTTCGGCTCCGAGGAGCAAAATATATCGAAATCATGACAACAAACCGCCATTCGCAGATGGCATGGCTGGGTGCGCCTCAGTCACGAACCACCACCTCATAGAGCAGTTGCGCGCCATGCGGCCCACGCACCTGTAACGGGAGGCGCACTTCGCCATCTGGTCCAGCGGCAACCTCCAGCTGGCTGAGGCGTTCGCCGTCCGTGGCCAGCCGCCAGACTTCCACCGCACCAGCCGATGGACGCGGCAGCGTGACCTCCGCGCGGCCTTCCCGTACCAGATGCGGGAGATGTCCCCATTCCAGAATGGTCTGCCGACGTGCATCCGCATATTTCTCGCCGGAATTCTGCAAGTCGGTCAAGTGCGTTATGAGCAGATGGCGGCTCGCCGGAATCGCCTGGCCGTCCAGCGAGGATACCCATACCGTGGCCTCGGTGTCGAAAATGGCGACATGTACGGCGGACGTCTCAATCGTCCCTCCCGGTGGCGCAAAACCGCCCGCCGTGCATTCGGTATCGATGACCAGGCGGTTTTTGTCACCGTCAATGACGACTTGGCCAGTCGCGGAACGCGTGCAGAAGTTGTCCATTTCTGTCATGTCCTGTCTGGTCAATCCCAAATCGTCACCCAGTTTCTCCCGCAATTCTTTACCGACCGGGGCCGGGCACTCCAGTTCGTCTGAGCCAGTGGCGTCTTTCCCCACCCGATAGCCCACTTTCGCCAGCAGAGCAAGCGCCTTCCAGTCAGGAACGATGCCCTGTTTCGGCGCAAACTCCCCCATAAGATGGTGTTTGTCCAAGGTCATGGCGACCGTGCGGGGCAATGTTGCCATGTCGCCTCGCAGGAAGAGGCAGAGGAATGCGCGTTCCGCGCACTGGTTCAGTGGATCCGATGTCACGGCAAAGTATCCGGCGGGCGACGGCTCGAACATCGCGCGGTTGCCAGAGGAATAGGTGAAACGCCAGACTGCATCCCAGTCCTGCAGGGCGGCCAGACATCCAGTCAGGATTCCCCCCATACTGCGGAAGCGCCCAGGGCCAGAATAGTTGTATTCGGAAACGGTAAACGGCTTGTCCAGAACCCGCGTGAATGCCACCTGGACTCCGCCGGGCACTCCGGCAAGCAACGGGCTGACGTTATCGCATCGGGAGGGCAAGCGCCAGCGCTTCTCCAGGAACTTTGGGTGATCCACGTAGAAATGGTCGTCCACATAATCCAGTTCCTGTCGAGCGATCTGGGTCCAGGTCGGGTTCGCCCAGGAGTTCAGGTCAGTGACGAGAGCCCGGCAGCCAAGCTCGTTCTGCAGAAATTCGCGCATTCGTCGAACCATCCGTGTTTCGAGGTCGCATTGGAACCGCGCAAAATCCCGTTGTTCTTCCGGCAACCCATGATTGTGCGGCAAATAAGCGGCAACATATTCCTCTGGCGCATTCCAGGCCGCATTGCGTGCGGAGACCGAGCCATATTTCTCCAGGGTCCACGCCTCCCATTCGCGCAGCCACTCCTTCTCGACCCGTTCCGTGAGAGAGTCGAAGAAATTCCCGAAGTTGCCCTCGTTGATCAGGCTGATCCAGGCCAAGGCGGGATCCTGCGCATAACTCAGCCCGGTGTAGGGATTCACATGACCCAGAAAATTACGGCAGAAGCCTTTCCAGTTCTCGAACATCCGCTCGTTGACTGGCAGGAGCATTTTGACTTCGTTCATCTCCAGCCGTCCCGTCGCGCCCGCGAAGATCTCATCAGCGCGGATGCTACGGGAAACGAAAGTGTCTGTCGTGGTGTAGATGCCGTGTTCGCGCAGTTGCGCATGCAGGTAGTCGAAGCGCTCCAGCTTTTCCGGGTCCAGCACGGTCGAGTCGTGAGAGCCCGATGCCTGCAACGTGGTCTCGTAATGATGGTATCTCACCGCGTTATAGCCCAGTCGCCAGAGACGTTCGGCCAACTGCTCAGACTCCTCGTGGGTCAGGTCGTGTGCCGAAAAGCACAGGTTCACGCCGTAGAAGCGTTGCGGGACTCCAGGCATTCCCTCAAACACGAAATGCGCTCCACGCGCCTGAAGTCTTCCATATTTCCCGGCAGGGGCATCCGCGAAGCCAAAGCGCGAAAAGTCCAGCGCGGAGCCTGGCCGGATGTCCAGGCGCGTGTCCAGCGCCACCCAATCCGCGCCCTCCGCCAGCGTGACAGGCTCCAGAGAATGCATCTCCAGACCATCTTTCCATCGCAAGACCAGCCGCAGCCGAAACGGCTTTCCCGCCGGCCATTTCCCGCCAGGCGGCAGTGGCGCACAGACACGCACGGTCAGCCCGCCTCCCCACTGTCGCGAGTCCTGAATCAGCACCCGTACCGCCGGCTCGCATTGCACCAGCAGACTCCCCTTCGGCGTGGCGACCTCGAATGTGCCAAAATGCCCGTGCGCCAACATGGCACCGCCGGCCGTCTTCGGGAATGGCCTCAATTCTCCATCGCCCAGGCGATAGCTTGAACGCACCGCCATATCGCGAGGGAACTCCAGCGCGAAATGCAACGAGTCCAGCGTCAGTTCCTCCTGTGGCGTCAAAACCATTTCCAGCTGTCCTGAGTCGGACGAGAGCGCTTTGCGTTCCAGCACCAGTGCGATTCCCGCAGTGGTCCCCGTGGCGCGCAACGCCATGCCTGACGCCTCCTCCTCCACGAAATGCCCGAACTGCCAGCCTTTCAGGGCATAGCCCGGTCCCAGCGTACACAGGCGACGGCCCGCAACCTCAATTTCGTCGGCACCATCCGCCGACATCCAATAATCTGCCGGAGTCGCCCAAGCGCATAGCCATGACATACAAAGCAGCCCTGTCAAGACCAGACAATACCATCGTTTCAAAGCCATTCCCCTCCAATTATCATTCAAGGAACCAACTGGAAAACTCCGGCTAATCGCGCCGTCCCTCGATGACGACGACGGCCTCGCCCTTCGCCTTCTCGTCAAACTGCGGTGCCAATTCGCTCAAGGTTCCGCGCTTCACGCGCTGGAACTGCTTGGTGAGTTCCAGACAGACGGCGGCGCGGCGGTCGCCATAGACCTCCAGAGCCTCCTGGAGCAGTTTGCCGATGCGGAAGGGCGACTCGTAGAAAATGAGCGTGTGGCGGCTTTGGGCGTCCTCCTCCAGGAACGCGCGCCGATGGCCCGGCTTGCGTGGTGCGAAGCCCTTGAAGGTATAGCTGGAGGGCGGCAGCCCCGAAAGCAGCAGCGCCACCGTGACCGCGCTGGGACCGGGGAGGACCTCCAGCTCGTGGCCGGCCTCCAGCGCCGCGACTACCGCCGGGTAGCCGGGGTCGCTGACCAGCGGATAGCCCGCGTCGCTGCAAAGCCCCACGCGTTTGCCCTCATTGAGCCATTCCACAATCCGCGCGGCCATCCCACGTTCGTTGTGCTCGTGGTTCGCCACGTAGAGTTTCGGGCGTTCAATGCCCAGCAAGGTCACTAGGCTACCGGTGTGGCGCGTGTCCTCGCAGCACAGGATGTCCAGCGTAGGCAACGTCTGCTTGAGGCGTTCCGAAGCGTCCCCGAGGTTGCCGATTGGCGTGGCGATGAGAATTAGCGTAGCCATGGCGCAAAATTTAACTGCATTTTCCCCTCGCATGGCGAGGGGGGGAAATGGGGAGCCGGAGGCTCCCCTGCCAAACCCACAACGGGCCGCCAAACGGGGAGACCGGGCGCGGCCGCAACGGGGGGGAGGCTCCCCGGCCAAATCCACAACGGGCCGCCAAACGGGGGGGACCGGGCGCGGCCGCCCCTCACAATCTCCCGCCACGGGGCGTTTCAGCCCCGGTCGGCATCCTTTACCGCAATTCCACGCCGAGCTTCTTGACGAGTCCCTGGCGGAGTTTCTCCTGCAGCTGGTTCACCTCGTCGTCGGTGAGCGTCCTGGCGGGATCCTGATAGGTGATGGTGTAGGCCATCGACTGTTTGTCCGCGCCGAGTTTCTGGGCATCGGCGAAGAGGTCGAAAAGCTCCACTTTCACGATGCCGGGAATCTTCAGGGACTTGATGGCCTCGGTGACCTGCAGGCTGGTCAGGCTCGCCGGCGCCAGGAACGAGATGTCGCGCTCCACGCCAGGGAACTGCGGCAGCGGCGCGTATTTCTTGGACGGATGCGGCGCGGCATGGACGGCCTCCAAATCGACCAACGCCACATAGAGCTGATGGCGCATCCGGAAGCCCTTGGTCAACGACGGCACGACCGCGCCGAAGACCGCCAGTTCGCGCTTGTTGCGGGCAGTCATCTTCGCGCAGACCCCCTTCTGGAAGGCCGGATGCTCGGCGGCCTCGCAGCGGTAGAAATCCGCCAGGCCATTCGCGTCCAGGAAGCCTTCGACAATGCCCTTTAGCGTGAAGAAGTCCACCTCCTCTCCCTTCTCCTTGCCAAAGCGCTCGGGATGACGCCGTCCGCTGACCGCAATGCCGATCTGCAGCTTCTCGGCTGGCACGCCATTCTCCAGCTGGAAGACGCGGCCAAGTTCGAAGATCGCCAAGTCATGTTGCGCATGGGCGACATTGTGATGCACCACCTCCAGCAGTCCGGGCAGCACCGTGGGACGCAGGAACGCCGTGTCGGCGGAGATGGGATTCGAGACCTTCAGGAGGTCATCGGCGGTGAGCTTCGTGCCGGCCAGACATTGCGTCTCGGACCACATCGTGTAGTTCATGATTTCGTCCAGCCCCAAGGCGAGCAGCTGAGCGCGGGCATTCTCCTGCGGATAGTACTTGTCCTCGTTGGCGGAGCCGCCCAACGCGGCGGCGGGCGTGGCCTCGGGAATGGCGTCCAGCCCGACCATCTGCGCCACTTCCTCGGCGAGGTCCACAGGGGCATGGAGGTCGAAGCGCCACCACGGCGTGGCCACGGTGAAGGCATCGCCATCTTGCGCAGTGGTCTGGATTCCCCGCCGCGCCAGCAGCTTGACCACCTCGTCCGTGGAGAGTTTCAGGCCCAGCAGGTCGTTGATGCGCTGCGCGGAGGCGGTGATGCTCTCGCTCTGCCAAGGTCTCGGATAGCAGTCGATCGCCTCGCCCTGCTGTTCGGCGCCGGCCAGTTCGCAAAGCAGGCTCGCCGCCCGTGCGCTAGCCAGAGCGGTGGTCTCGGGGGAGACGCCGCGCTCGTAAGTGTAGCTGGAGTCGGTGGCCTTGTTCAACGCGCGGCTGGAAAGCCGGATGTTCGTGCGGTCGAAGGCGGCGGCCTCCAGCAGCACCGTGGTGGTCTCGTCGGTGATCATCGAGTTCTCGCCACCCATGATGCCAGCCAGCGCCACGCCCTTCTCGGCATCCGCGATCAGCAGATTCTCCGGCGTGAGCTTGAGCTTCGCGCCGTCCAGCGTGACAATCTCCTCGCCGTCATTCGCACGGCGCACAATAATCTGGTGTCCGGCCAGGTGATTCAGGTCGAAGGCATGCAGCGGCTGACCGTATTCCAGCATGATGTAGTTGGTGATGTCCACCACGTTGTTGATGGAGCGCAGTCCCACGGCCTCCAGGCGACGTTTCATCCAGTCGGGCGAGGGACCGACCTTGATGTTCGCGAAGACGCGGCCGATGTAACGGCTGCAGAACTCCGGCGCGTCAATGCGGATGGAGGCATAGTCCGAGGATTTCACCGTGGAGTTCACCTTCACAGGCGTATCGGGACAATGCAGGGGATTTCCGGTCAGCGCGGAAATCTCGCGGGCGACGCCGATATGGGAGAGCCAGTCGGGACGGTTCGGCGTGACCTCCCAATCAATCACCGTGTCACACTCGAAGAGCTCGCGAACGGACTTCCCCAGAGGGGTGTCCGGCGGCAGAATCAGCAGGCCGGTGTGGTCTTCGGAGAGCCCGAGCTCCTTGGCAGAGCACATCATCCCGCAGGAGTCCACGCCGCGGAGTTTCGACTTCTTGATCACGAAGCCGCCGCCGAAATCCGTGCCGATGGTCGCCAATGGAACGCGGCAGCCCGCGTCGCAGTTCGGCGCGCCGCAGACGATCTGCAGCGGCTCGCCCGTGCCGGGATTCACCGTGCACACGCTCATGTGGTCGGAATTCGGATGCGGCACGCGGGTGAGGATCTCCGCGACAATCACGCCCTCCGGAATCGTCCCCGTGGTCTCGATGCTCTCCGGCTCCAGACCGGCGGAAGTCAGATGGTCGGCAAGTTCCTGTGCGCTCCACGGGATGTCCGTATAGTCCCGCAGCCAATTCAAAGAGGTCTTCATAGTCGTTCGGTAAAGTTAAGAACCCAAAGGAAATTTCGTGTACTATAGCCCCTGCGTCCAAGACCGACGCTTGCGCCTGCGGGAAATTCCCGCATCGGCAAAGTGTCCTTCAGCTTGTCTCCAGGCGCACTTTCACTCCTCGCCGTTCGGACATTCGGGTGTCCTCTCGCCAAGTCCCAGCAGCTGTCTTGTCCGGGCAAAGCATTCTGCCGCCTGAGGCAAATCCCCCTTTGCCAGACACATCTCCCCTAGATTGTACGTCGCCACCGCGTGTCCCTCCGCGGCAAGCTCCTGGAGAATGCCCTCCGCCACCTCTTCATAGACTTGTCGGTTGGTGGCCAACAGAATGACCGCCTGGTTGTTACGGCAATCCGAACTCCCCTGGAGAATGCCTTCCACCAGCGCGGCACCCGCCACTTCAGGCGCGGAGCCAAACTCCATGACCACCTCCGCCTCTTCGCCACGCCGCCGGATGAAACGATAGGACCGAATTCCGTAGCCGCCACTGCCATCCTCGCGCAAATGGAAGAAAAGCCCGTCGCGGATTTTCCAGACCCAGTCCTTGACGCGCTCGTCCCCATTAGGCCGCCTGCCATCCGCCAAATCCAGCAGCTCACTTGCCTCCGTCTCTCGACAAGACGGGAAAACGCCGGAGAGGAAATGCACCAATTCACCGACCCCGGCGGAATTGATCTTCCTCATTGTCAAATGGAATGACCACAAGTTTTTTTCCAGTGGCTCCTCCAGGAACCTCTCGTCCATCCAGCGCTCATTGCCGTCGCGGTCATAGAACACATTCTCCTCAATGGGCAGTTTCACTTCGGGAGCCTGATAGGTCCAGCCCGGCATTGCCAATCCCTCCGGCAAAGGCGACAGGAGCAGCACGTTTCCCTGGCAACCACTGTCAACCCCATGCGCACCCATTGCCCTCAGCGCCTCGCAGCCATCGGCGCCAATGCGCTCCGTGACTTCCTCCCATATCCTCGGCAAGGCCGCCGGAAGCTCCGAATCCTCGCCGGGGGCCACTGCGGGAATCGCGGCCTGCGCCGGGATATCCTCCAGGAATTTCTTCGCGAGTTCATCGCCATTCTCCTTGGCCAATGTCATCCATCGCATGACATCCTCGGGGTTCTTTTCACAGACCGCGACAAGGCCCAAGTTATACTCCGTGGCGCTGTCTGGCTCAAGACGCTCGGCGGCCAGAAAGCAGAGCTTCGCCCAGCGCAAGTCGTTCGCAAGGGCACGCCCCTCGCTGTCCTCAAAATGAATCACGCCCAATCGTCGCCAAGCATCGACCACTCCCTGTTCCGCAGCCAATTCCAGATAGCGAGTGGCCTGCTTCAATTTCCCCTGCTCCGCGTAATACACCCCTAGCAAATGCCTGGCAAGCGGGACCACCGGATTGTCCTGGTTCGAGTCAGCGGCCATCATCAGATACTTTTCTCCCTCCTCAGTATCCTGAGGCACATCATCGCCAATGAACAGCATAATGGCGGCCTTGAAGCATGAAATTGGATCCCCCGACATATCCGCGACCTTCTTGAAAAGCGCAAAGGCCGCCGCGCGATCCTGCTCCATTCCACTTCCCGTGTCCAGCATGTCCGCCAGATAAAACATCGAATTCGGCTCATTCAGTTCGGCGCCCTGCCGAAAATACTCCCCGGCCCGCTCTGGGTCATTCATCCGCTTTCGGATGGCGCCAAGATAGGAATACACCAACGGGGTCTCCTGAGGATCCATCTGCAAGAACATCCGCTCCGCCGCCTCCAGCTGGCCGTCGTCAAACAACTCCACCGCCTGCCCAAAGGCCAACGCCGATTCTGACGGCTCCTGTGCACATACGCCTGTCAGCGTCAAAATCGCTCCAAGGAATGTGCTCATCCAAAAACGGGGCGTTTTCGCATTGAAAGACAATCGGTCCATCTTCATTTTCATAAAAGGGAGATGAGAGTCGAACGGGGAAAGTCCATAACCCTGGAGGCCCTGGCTCACGCCTCATCCTTCCAGAGCTTCACCATCTTGGCAAAGGCCTCGCATCGGGAGGTGTCGGCCTGCCCATTGGGCGCCCAGGTAGGGCAGAGCCAGCCGCCTTCCTCGAATTCATTCCAGGCGAAGACCAAGAGCTGCCCCGTCGGGCAATT
>JAFYIW010000088.1 GCA_017538465.1 Victivallales bacterium | reverse complement strand
GTGCAAAATTACTATATTTTCCTGATGTAGCAAGCGAAGAATCCTAAAATAATGTGCTTTTTAACATATTTTTACTGAAAATGGTAGGATTTAGTATGAAAAAGACCCGTTGCGGAGGTCCAAAAGGCTTGGAATTCCCCCGCAACGGGCGAGAGCCAGAGGTGTTCAGTGTCCGCGCAGCATTCTTGCGCAGGTGTTCTCACCTCTCGCCGCTCGCCTTGAAGTTGCCCCGGAAGGGGGCGTCGGCATGCCGGAAGTCCGGCACGAAGTTTTCATCGCCGCAGTCGGGTTGGGTGAAGACGCGGGTGAAGCCCAGTTCGGCGGCATGTTCAAGGACAGCACGGTATTCCTCGTCCGTGACCAGCCGGGTGAATTGGCTGCGGCGGAAACATTCGGGCATCGGGCGGAATTGCCGCATCACGGAAATCGGCAGCCGTGGGCCATGGTCCTCGTAAAGCTGGTCAAGGACGGCAAGGCTGTTGGCGACTTCTCCGGGCAGCACGAGATGGCGTACCAGCACGCCTCGGTTGGCGGCCATCTCGCCGGTCACGTCAAAGGGCCGGAGGAAGCCCTTGCGGTCCACAAGAAACCGGATCGCCTCGCGGGCGACGGCGGGATAGTCTTCCCGCCCCATGCAGCGTTTGGCCAGTTCAGGCGAGGCGTATTTGAAGTCCGGCAGAAAGATGTCAACGATTTCCGCCTGTTGCGCAAGCAGCTCGACTCGCGAATAGCCAGAGCAGTTCCAGACGACCGGCAGGTCGCAGCCTTCCACGCGAAGTTGTTGGATGACTTGCTTGAGATGCGGCCAGAAATGGTCGGGCGTGACCAGGTTGATGTTGCGCACGCCTGGGAGTTCCCGGATGCGCCGTACGGTCTCCTCCACACTCGACGTTTCGCCCAGGTGTTCGGCGGAGAGCTGGTAGTTCTGGCAGAAGAAGCAACCGCAGGGGCAGCCAGTCAGAAAGACCGTTCCGGAGCCGTCATGGCCGACCAGCGGAGGCTCCTCGCCGAAATGCGCTCCAATGGAGGCAATGCGCAGCTCCGCTCCTTCGCCGCAGAATCCCCGTTGCCCGGCCGTGCGGTCCACGCCGCAGCGTCTGGGGCAGAGTTCGCAGTGGCGATAGGGGGTGAGGTCTGGCATCAGGGAAATTCCGGACTAGATCCGGAAAACTTTTTGAGGTCCTCGTAGCGCAAGGCGGCGCCGCCGAAGAGGTCCAGCGCGCTTCCGACGGTGAAGTCGATGCGCCCCCCGCCGAATTGTCCAATCGCCTGGATGTCCTCCATCGCGTGGATGCCGCCCGCATAGGTGACGGGCACGTCGCACCAGGCGGCGAGGAGTCGCACGAGCTGCTCGTCAATGCCGGACTGCTTGCCTTCCACGGCGACGGCATGGATGAGGAACTCGCAGCAGTGTCGGCCGAGCATGGCGAAGGTCTCGCGGGAAAGGCGCAGCTGCGTGGTGTGAGTCCAGCGGTCGCAGCAGACTGCGTAGGAGCCATCTTCTAGCGGACGACATGAGAGATCCAGAACCAGGCGTTCACGGGGGACGCGCCGGGTCAGTTCGGCAAGACGCTCCGGTGAAAATTTGCCGTCCGCAAAGAGGTAGGAGGTCACGATGACCTGCGCGGCGCCGGCCTCCAGCCACGCGGCGGCGTTCTCCGGGGTGATGCCCCCGCCAATTTGCAGAAAATTCGGATGGATGGCAAGCGCCTCGCGGGCGGCGGCCTCGTTGCCGGGGCCAAGCATGATGACGTGTGCGCCCGTCAAGCCGTCCGCGAAATACAAGTCCGCATAATAGGATGGCGGTTCGACGGCGACGAAGTTGGTGACCAGCCGCGCACCGTCATCACTCAAAGTGGAGCCGACAATCTGCTTGACTCGGCCTTGGTGAAGATCGATGCAGGGGCGGAAGCGCATTTTGATTAGAGACTAGTAATTGGGAATTGGCAATTCAGGTGATTTTCAATGAAAGGGGAAGCCACGTCAGGATTTCCTGAATGTGGGTGTCCCAGAAGTGCCAGTCGTGGTTGCCGGGGGCGGATACCCACTTCACCTCGTAGCCGAGCTTTTCCAGATATCCGTGGAGTTCCACGCTCTGGGAGTAGAGCCAGTCCTCCGTGCCCGCCGCCATGAAGAGCCTTGGTGCGGGGCGCGTGCTGTCGGCGGCGAGTTCCTTCGCCCATACGCATGGGTCGTGGACCGAGCCGCGGAAAACCGGCAGGTCGCCGAAGTCCGCCACGTAGAGGGCGGGGTGGTTCTCGCGAAGCCATTCCTGGAAAAATGCTCCGGAGAGCGTGGCGACGGCGGAAAAACGCTCCGGGCGCTTCAGGCCAAGTTTGAGCGCGCCATAGCCACCCATGGAGAGTCCGGCGGCGAAGGTGTTCGCGCGGCCTGTCGCCACGTGGAAGGTGCGCTCGACGAAGGACGGCAGTTCCTCGGAGACGAAGTCCCAGTAGCGTGTGCCGTCCGCCATATTGCAGTAGAAGGAACGTCCCCCGCAAGGCATGACCACCGCGATGCCGTGGCTGATGGCGTAGCGCTCGATGGAGGTGCGCCGCATCCATCCGCTCTGGTCGTCCGATAGCCCATGGAGCAGATAGAGCACGGGCGGGGGCGTGGCGATGTTGGGCAGCGCCACCTCGACAGTGGTGTCCTGTCCCAGAGTTTCGGCGTGGATGCGACAGGTTACGGAGGACATCAGTTTTTGCCTGGATGCGAGTAGGTGGACACGTTCAGGGTCTCCGCCACGGTGCGGTGCTGTGGCCCGACATAGATCTGCCGGGGGCGCACGATGCGGTTCTCCGTGCTGTCGCGCTGCTCCAGCCATTGCGCGATCCAGCCGGGGAGCCGTCCGATGGCGAACATCACGGTGAACATGTTGATCGGGATGCCCATCGCGCGATAGCTCAGTCCCGTGTAGAAGTCCACGTTCGGGTAAAGGTTGCGCTCCTGGAAATAGGAGTCGGCCATCGCGCGCTCCTCCAGCTCCATCGCGATTTCAAGCAGCGGGTCGGTGCGCGTCATGTGGGAGATCACCTGCTTGCAGATTTTCTTGGCTACTTTGGCGCGCGGGTCGTAGGTCTTGTAAACGCGGTGCCCGAAGCCGAAGAGCTTGAAGGAATCCGCCTTGTCCTTCGCCCGCTCAATCAGGGCGGCGGCGGTGAGGCCCTGCTTGGTCACGCTCTCCAGCATCTCGATGACGCGTTGGTTGGCCCCGCCATGCAGCGGCCCCCATAGGGCGCAGATGCCCGAGGAGATGGACGCATAGAGGTTCGCACGCGAGGAGCCCACCGCCTTGACGACCGAGGTCGAGCAGTTCTGCTCGTGGTCCGCCTGTAGAATCAGCAGCTGGTTCAGGGCATGGGTGATGACGGGGTCCGGCGAATAGCCGTTCACCGGCGTGTGGAACATCATGTTCAGGAAATTCTCGCAGTAGCGCAGGTCGCTGCGCGGATAGACGATGGGCTGCCCCATGTTCTTCTTGTAGGAGAAGGCCGCGATGGTGCGCAGCTTGGAGAGCAGGCGCGCCACGGTGATGTCGATGGCCTCGGTGGAGTCCAGCTCCAGTTCGGGGTAGAAGGTGGACAAGGACACCACCATCGCCGAAAGAATCGCCATCGGGTGCGCGTGGTCGGGATAAAGCGAAAAGAAGTTCCGCATGTCCTCATGGAGCATCGAATGCAGGTTCATCAGCTTGCTGAAGGCATTGTACTCGCTGGGCGTGGGCAGAAAGCCGTGCACCAGCAGGTAGGCGACCTCCAGGAACGAGCAGTGCTCGGTGAGGTCCGCGATGTCATAGCCGCGGAAGCGCAGAATGCCCTTCTCGCCGTCCACGAAGGTGATGTTGCTTTCGCATACGCCGGTGTTGACCATGCCGGGGTCGTAGGAGACCATGCCGGTCGTGGCGCGCAGACGACGGATGTCCAGAGCGCGTTCGCCCTCGGTGCCCTGAAGCACCGGGAGCTCGTACTCCTTGCCGTCCAAACAAAGTTTGGCGCGCGCGATTTCCTTTGACATTGACATGGTGAATCCTCCGAATACAAGTGACTGCGGCGCGGTTACGCTTCCCGTGCATGCGAAAAGCGCAAGCATGTTAATATAACCGCTTTCGGGCAAACTGACGGCTTTTCCCGCCATGCACTAGAGCATGATGCCGAACATGATGCCCACCCAGTGGCAAATCGACGCGGTCAGCACAAACACATGCCAGACGGTATGCATATAGGGCACGCGGTCCATGACATAGAAGACCACCCCGACCGTGTAGGCTCCTCCGCCGATGAGCAGCATCACCCACGCCAAGGGGCTGATGCGCTCATAAAGTGGCCTGATGCAGAGGATGATTTCCCAGCCCATCAGGAGGGTGATGGTGACGGCCAGCCATTCCTTGCGCGGGCGGATCAGCACTTCGGTGAGGATGCCGATGACGGCGAGAAACCACACGGAGCAGAGAATCCAGTATCCGAGGCGAGTGTCCCGGAGCGTGACGAGCATGAACGGCGTGTAGCTGCCGGCGATGAGCAGATAGATGGAGATGTGGTCCATGAACTGGAAGGCGCCCTTCACGCGCCAGGCGCCGGCCAGATGGTAGAGCATCGAGGAGTTGTACAGCACAATCAGGCTGACTCCATAGAGGGCGCAGCTTACGATTTTGCGTGGGTCGCCGAGGCGTCCGGCCTCGACGCACATGTAGGTCAGGGCGAAGATGCCGAAGATCAGCCCGAAGAGATGCGTGCCGAAATTGGCCCACTCCTCTCCGGGAGTGCGATGGAAATCCGCCGCCCATATCCGCATGGTCCGGATGGCCTTGGCGACCTGCTTCTCATGGTTTTTTGAGGCGAGATCGGCGGGGGCGGCGGTGGTGGGGTCGGAGGTCATGGCAGTGGAAAATCAGCTCCCCGACGGTTGCCGGAGGAGGTTCTGCTTACAGAAACCGCCGCAGGAGGCTTCTGTCCAGGCGTTCTTGCCGCCCGTCAGGACAGTCGCGCGGCCTGGAGGACGAGGGCGGTGCGGGTGGGCAGATAGAGGGAGATGTGCGGTGGCGCGTCCAGGGCGTCCGAGTCATGCAGCGCGTAGAAACGCTGGCCTGGCTGGATGCGCCCGAAGCCGTCAAAACGCTCCTGGTCGGTGTCCAGCCGCAGGGCATATTCCGGAGCGGTGGCGGGGATGGGGTAGTCCGTGAAGGACTTGACGGGATGGAAATTGAAGACGAGGAGGAGGTCGCCGCGCGCGAAAGCGAGGACATGGTCGTCCTGATGGATTTTCACGAGTCGCGGGGGGGCGTCGAAGAAATGCGGGTTTTCGCGGGCGAGGGCGAGCATCGCCTGGTCGAAGGCGTTGAGCCGCGCGAAGCGGAGCGTCTGGTCGTCGCAGAGGTCCCAGCGTCGTCTGGCATGGTCGTATGACCAGCCGTTGCCGATGCGCGGGAGGTCGAGCCATTCGGGGTGTCCGAACTCGTTTCCGATGAAATTGAGATATCCTCCTCCTGCGGTGGCGAGAGTGGCCAGCCGCGCGAGCTTATGGAGGGCGACGCCGCGTTCCACCGCGAGGTTTTGGCTCTTGAGGTCCATCGCGGTATACATGGCGTCGCCGATGGCCCGGAAGAGGAAAGTCTGTCCGCCGACGATGGCCTGGTCGTGGCATTCGACGTAGGAGATGGTCTTTTCCTCCTGGCGTCGGTTGGTCAGCTCGTGCCAGAGCGTCCCCAGGTCCCACGCCTCGTCGGAGCGGTCGAGGAGCTTGAACCAGTAGTCGGTCACGCCCATCGCGAGGCGATAGTCGAAGCCCATGCCGCCGTCGGCCGCAGGCGCGGCGAGGCCTGGCATTCCCGACACGTCCTCGGCGATGGTCCAGACGGGC
>JAFYIW010000010.1 GCA_017538465.1 Victivallales bacterium | reverse complement strand
TCTAACCTCTAACCTCTAACCTACCACAAGAGCTCCGGCCCCGGCGACGGGCCTGCAGGGAAGAATCCGGGCCGGCCGGTCGTATTTCTCGTAGTATTCATGCATCAGTGCCGCCGTCAAGTCCGGAATGGCATTGCGGTGAGTGAAGATCATCATGCAACCGCCCAGCCCCGCACCAGCCAGTTGCGCGCCTGCCACGCCAGGCACCCGGCTGGCGATGTCCACCATCAGGTCAATTTCCGGAATGCTGCATCCGTAGGCTCCGCTCTGGCGTTCCAGCTGAGCGCTCATGACACGCTCGATTTCTCCGCTTTCAATGTCTTCCATAAGTCGCATGATGTCGTGGTTGCCGACATGCGGGACGTAGGGAATTTCGCGCAATGCGTCATCATGGGCGACCACGCGGTCGCCATCATGGGAACGCATCATCATCTCGCCGATGGCGGCGATGTCGCGCCTAGTCAACGCGTCGGCGAATTTGGCGGAGCGCGCCATTTCAGAAAGGCCATAGAGCACCACTCCTCTGATAGGATAGCGGCGTTCCGACGAGCTATCATGTCCGCTGAAGAACGGCGTGGTGTCGATTCCCTGGAGCATCTCCTCCAGTTCGGCGCGGCTGGGATTCTCTGGCAACCGCAGGAGAATTTTGTAGATTTCCCGCAACGAGGTCCGAAGATTTTCCGTATTCACGTCGCGAAGATGATGCAGGACGGCCGCATACTGCGGGCAGAAGCGCCGGATCAGTGCGAAGCCCAGCCGATAGCAGGCCACGCGGTGATTGAACTGATCCTTTGCATTCGAAGATTTTCGCGCCTTGATTCCGGAATCGCAGACCACCATCTGGTAGTCCGGCGGGAAAGAGACCGTGCCCTCCACGCCGAAATCGAAGAAACGCACCTTGGTGATGGTGCCGCACTCGCCGAGCTTGACCGCCGCGTGGTCGGCGCTGCCACCATGGGTGCCCACGAACCATTCGCTCTCGCCACACAGGGTGATGAGCTGGTTCTGGGCGGTGGACAGGCCGTTCAGACGCACCACCGCCTCGCTAGTGCAGACCACCAGGCTGCTGGAGGAGGAGAGTCCAGCCGCCATCGGGATATTGCCCGTCACCAACATATCCATGCCTTGCAACGGGATATTGTGGTATTTCTTCTGCAGACGCAAAACCGCCGCGCGGATGTAGTCGCTCCAGGTGATGCCTTGCGACTGATGGCGTTTGGCCAGTTTTTCACTGCCCACCAAAGTCTCCCAGTCCTCCCAAGGCAGATCGGCCAGCAGGTCTCCAATGCGGAAGGAGTCCGCCGGGAAGAGCTCCGGCTGGACATGATGCATGGTGACCATGTCGTCTGAACGTTCCGCCACGAACATCATCGTCTCGAAGCTAATCGTCATCAGATTGCAATTGCCGCCCTGATGGTCCACATGGCGTCCCATCGCGTTCAAGCGGCCGGGCGCTCGCACGAACATCAGCTTGGTGTCCAATGAATAGAACTGTTTGGCAACCTCGCCAAGACGAATCATCTCGGCAAGCTGGCGATCCATCACTGCGTCATCTTTGCCATAGAGGCTCTCAAGTTCTGTTCGGAACGCGCTGTCAGGCTGTTTGCCTTCCGCAAAACTGGCCAGCCATTCACCCAGCGTTCGGAAAAGTCCCGCCGGGTGTGCCACGCGTGCAGGATGCTCCTGCTGATGCAGGACCTTCTCCACTTCCAGCAGCTCGGACGGATTGTTGAAGCCCAACAACTTATTTGCTTCGGTGACCTCAAAAACCGCAGTGCGAACAACGTTGTCCTGCAAACCGAGGCGGTAGATGTGGTTCACCAAGTCCGGCAGGTAGATTTCCTGTTGGGCATTTTCACGGGTAAAAGTCGGCAATGCCTTGCGTAACAATCCTGCCTTTACCAGATAGACGGATGTATTACGCAAAGTCGTGTCCTCTACTTCCCGTGGCGTGAGAACGATTTCACCACCCGGTGTTTCAAAGCGAAATTCCGCCCTGCCCTGGGTGATCCATGTCCTTTCGTCTTCTGCGATGGTTGCTGATGCTTCTCTGGACGAAAGCGCCTCCCAGAGTTTTCCGAAGGCCCTGAGGCCTTTGCTGGGCACGGGCTGCATACTGGGGAAGAAAACCTGACAGAGCGCCTGATAGAGTTCCCCGCGTTCAGACACCCCATCCAGAAGAAGCTTCTGCAAAGTCCGATAGGCTTTGCGTTGACGAACATCCGCCATTTCGACATCCGCAAGCGGAGCACCTGTGCCATCCAGGATGATACGCCCTGCGCCACTGGGAGTATGGACGACTTGCGCCAGTAAAGACAATGCCGCCCCAGAAGATTGATGTCTGGACAGGAACTGCGCCAGCACATCCTGGTCAATCAGGCGGTCGCCTGCGACAATCAGTAGGTCATCCTCGTCAGAGAGCATCGTGGCGCCCGCCATCGCGCTGGCCACGGCGCCGGCGGTGCCATTCTGCTCCGGCTGGAAGGCATAGACGCAGTTGGGAAACTCCGCGCCGACGGTCTTCATCACCTGTTCGGCCAACGTTCCCACCACCACCACAAACTGCTCCACTCCAGCCGAGGCGTACGAGCGCATCGCCCGGACAATCGCCGGCACGCCATTGACAGGGAAGCACACCTTCGGAGTGCTTTCGGAGTGCATCCGCGTGCCTTTGCCGGCCGCCAGAATGATGGTACATGGTGCTTTGCTCATTGTGGAATTGAGGGAGGTTAAGAAATAAGTTGTAATATACACGCTTGCGCCAATTTCGCACCTCATCGCATTCGCGCTCGTCGGACGACAGGGTGGCCGGGAGGTCGGACGTCGGACGTCAGGGCGGCCTACTGGAGTCCCCGGTTCATCTTTCCGGTGCGATAGCCTTCCAAATCCAGGGAAACATACAGGAACCCCAAAGTGCGAAATTTCTCCACAATTTTCTCTCGGACAACTGGTTCTGCCAGACGTGCGATTTCCTCCGGCTCCACCTCAATGCGTGCCAAGGTTCCGTGGATGCGCACGCGAAACTGGTGAAGTCCCAACTCGCGCAGGAACTCCTCGGCCTGCTCCACCATCGACAGCTTCTCCTGCGTGATGGTCTCGCCATAGGCGAAGCGGCTGGCCAGACACGCGAAACTCGGCTTCTCCCAGGACGGCAGCCCCAATTCGCAGGAGAGTTCGCGGATTTCCGCCTTGGTCAAGCCGGCCTCCCGCAGAGGACTCTTCACACCGAGTTCGGCAATCGCCTGAAGGCCTGGACGATAATCGCCCAAATCATCCACATTCGAGCCTTCCGCCACTGCCGAGAAGCCCTCTGCCGCGGCAACTTTTATAACATTTCTAAATATATATATTTTACACAGATAACCCCTATTTTTTGGATTTT
>JAFYIW010000087.1 GCA_017538465.1 Victivallales bacterium | reverse complement strand
AGGGGAATGGGGAATGGGGAATGGCAGGTTTGGCACCGGTGCCTCCGGCACCGAGAGGAATGGGGAATGGGGGGCTATTTCAGCACAATGCGCTTGCGGGTCTTCTTGCCGGCGCGGAGCATGATTTCGCCGTTGGCGGGGAAGTCGCCGACGGTAATCTGCAACTTGGGGTCGGAAAGGCGCTCCTCGCCGATGTAACATCCGCCACCGAGGACCAGGCGACGAGCCTCGCCGTTGGAGGCGCAGAGCCCCGCCTTGACCATCAGCGTCAGCAGGCCGATTCCCTCGCCGAGTTCGGCGCGGGGGAGTTCGATGGCCGGAATGGCGTCGTTGGCGTCGGTCGCCATGATTTTCGCCACGGCGGAGGAGGTCGCAATGCTGCCTTCGGGGTCCGCGAAGCCGAATTGCGTGCCGGCGGCCAGGTATGCAGCCTTCGCCTCGTCGGCGCCGTGCGCCAGCGCGGTGGCCTCGTAGGCGAGGATTTCCTTGGCGCGGTTGATCTGCGGGGAGGGAAGGGCGCCCAGGCGGCGCACCTCGTCCATCGGCAGGGCGGTGAAATAGCCCAGGAGTTTCTGGACATCGCCGTCATCGACATTGCGCCAGAACTGGTAATATTCGAAAGGCGAGGTGCGTTTGGCGTCCAGCCAGACGGCGCCGCCGGCGGTCTTGCCGAACTTGGTGCCGTCGGACTTGAGCAGCAGCGGGAAGGTCGCGCCATAGACCTCCTTCTGCTGGAGGCGTCGCGTCAAGTCCACGCCGGCGACGATGTTTCCCCACTGGTCCTGTCCGCCGAATTCGCAGATGCAGCCGTATTTTTCGCAGAGGGTGTTGAAGTCGTAGGCCTGCAGCAGCGGGTAGGAGAACTCCAGGAACGAGAGTCCGGTGGCCATGCGGAGCTTGACCGACTCCGCGGTGAGCATCTTGTTCACGCTGAAGAGCGAGCCGATGTCTCGCAGGAAGTCCAGGAACTTCAGCCCACGCAGCCACTCCGCGTTGTTGACCATCTGGGCCTTGCCCTCGCCGAAGTCCAGGAAGCGCGAGAGCTGCGACTGGAGACAGCGGACATTCTCGTCGATGGTTTCGACCGTCATGATCGGCCGCGCCTCCATCTTGCCGGAGGGGTCGCCGATCATCGCGGTGCCGCCACCGACCAGCGCCAGCGGACGATGTCCGCAGGACTGGAGCCAGCGCATCGCCATGATGGGCAACAGATGCCCGATATGCAGGCTGTTGCCTGTCGGGTCAAAACCAATATAAAATGTGATGGGGCCTTCGCCGAGGCGCTTCTGGATGATTGCCGCGTCCGTCGCCTGGTAAATGAAACCACGTTCCTGGAGGATGTCCCAAGCATTCTGCATAAGCCAGTTCCCTATGATAAGAATGGAGTCAACAAAAAAGGCACGATTGCCGCCATGGGTTCTCGTGCCTCTGGTGAAGGAAGGGGAGACAAAGCCTGAAAGACTCTAGGCGCCGACGATTTCCTTGACGGTGACGCGGGTGAGTTCCTGGCGATGGCCGTTCTTCTTGCGGCTGCGCTTGCGGCGTTTCATCTTGAAGACGATGAGCTTCGGGCCGCGGAAATGCTTCTTGATTTCCGCCTTGATGACCGCGCCCGCGATGGTCGGGGTGCCGAAGACGGTGCTGTCGTCCTTGACGATGGCCAGCACATCGGCGAACTCAACGGCCGCGCCCTCATCGCCCGCAATGCGGTCCACGTCAAAATCCTTGCCGGCCTCGACCTTGTACTGCTTGCCAGAGGTCTTGATGATTGCGTACATTTTAGACTCCTATGGAATTTATTTCAAACCAGAAAGTGTGAAAGGAAAGTGCAGAAGCGGTACTTTAACCCCTCTTTCCAGTTTTTCAAACGAGCAGAGCAATTTCAGGCAGTTGCCCAAGCGGCGAGGCGCGTTCCGTGCAGATGGGGCGAGGTTTGGACGAGCCGTCAGAATCCGAAGAGTTCCTTCGGACGGTCGTAGGCGAGCCGGCGGGCGAGTTTTTTGGCGACGCCAGCCGGCATTTGCCCGCGGTTGGCCAGTGCGGCGAGAGTCTCGGCGAGAGTGCGGCGATAGAGCTCGAAGCGCGAACCATAGGAGAGGATCTTGCGGGAGTCGGAGACCATGCCGGTCATGTTGCTGATGAGGTCGATGGAGCCGCCCAGTTCGAATTGGTTGCGCATGCCGATGTAGGAGTCGTTGAGCCACCAGGCGGGGCCCAGGCAGACGGTGGAGCCGAAGGCGCGGGTGAGGGCGGCCAGGGTGGCATTGTGGACGGGGGACATGTTGTAGAGCACCGTCTTGAGGCGTCCGTCAAAGCGGTTGAGGAAGGGGATGAGCGGCTTGAGGAAGGCGACGTCGTGGTCGGAGATGTCTCCGCCGGCGTCCGCTCCAATCGTGTCCCATAAGGACTTTCGGACATCGCGGATGACTCCGAAATGGAGTTGGAAGACCCATCCGCTCTTGGCGTCCATTTCCGCGACCTCATTGAGGAAGAAGGCCTTGAAGTCGGCGATTTCCTGCGGGGTGAGGGGCTCGGCGGCACGGGCTTTGGCGAAGATCTGCCCGGCGGCGGCGCGGGAGACGGACTGCCCGTAGGGCACGTAGATGCCGTGGTCGGAGGCGCGGGCGCCCAGGCGCTCCATGAGGTCGTGGGCCTTCTGGAGGGCGCCGAGGAAATCGTCAAGGCTCTGAATCTTCGCGCACCAACGGTTTCCGAGGTGCTCCACGTAGGCATTCCAGGTGGGCTTCTCGATGTTCATCGCGGCGTCGGGGCGGAAGGTGGGGCGTACGCGTCCGGCCAGGCGGGAGGAAGCCAGGGTGACGTGGTGTTCAAGGGTGTCCGCGGGGTCGTCCGTGGAGCACATCGCCTCGACGTTCATCGCGAGAATGAGCGCCTGGGGGCTGCATTCCGGCGTGGCGAGCTTCGCCTGCGCGGCCTGCCAGATGGCCTCGGCGTTCTCGGCGTTGATCTCAAGGTCGATGCCCAGGCGTCGCTTGAGGTCAAGGTGGATCCATTCGTAGGTGGGATTTCCCGCAAGGAGCTCGAAGACGCCGGCCAGCGCCAGCCACTTGGCGTGGTTGTCAGTCTCCTTTCCGGTGATGAGTTCTTCGGGCACTCCGCATTTGCGCTCCAATTCCCAGACATAGTGGTCGGTGGCGCCTTCGGCGTCCCAGAGGTCGGCGAAGCCGCGGTCTTCGGCCAACGCCTTCACGTCGCAGTGGTTATGGGGGTCCAGGATGGGCAAAGTCGCGATTTCGTCGTAGAGTTCGCGGGCCAGCGGGGAGGTCAGGAGGTAGTTTTCGTCTAGGAATGCCATGGGGAAATGATTTGGGTTGGAAGGGAATTTGGGACGTTGCCGTAAATATATACCGACATTGAAAGACTGAAATTCGCCCGCAGAATTTACGCGCGGGTGGTTGCAAAATGGAAAAGCCCATTATATTAAGGCTCTGTCATGTCGCTGGTTTCGGAACCTGTCGGCAAGGTGATTGTGAACCGGGTCAGATGGGGAACCAAGCAGCCCTAAGCAAGCAACTTGGGTGCCAGTCATTCCGGAATTGGCGGCATGACTTTTTTTGACCTTGCCACGTGCGGCGAGGCGCAGAACCCGCGGCGGGACGCAGAACCGGGTGGGCCTTCCGATATATCCAAATCCGTTTCTCAATCCATTTCCATGGCTTATCAGGTTTTAGCACGAAAATGGCGTCCGCAGACCTTCGCGGAGGTGGTCGGGCAGGAGCATATCGCCCGCACGCTGAAGAACGCCATCAACGCGCAGCGCATCGGACACGCCTATCTTTTCGTGGGCTCGCGGGGAATTGGCAAGACGACTTCCGCCCGCATTTTCGCCAAAGCGCTCAACTGTCTGAATCTGAAAGATGGCGAGCCTTGCTGTGAATGCGAGAACTGCCGCGAGATCGCCGCGGGAAATTCGCTGGATGTGGTGGAGATTGACGGCGCCTCCCATAATGGGGTGGATGACATGCGGGCCATCCGCGATCAGGTCCAGTATCCCCCGACCAAATGCCGCTACAAGATTTACATCATTGACGAAGTGCACATGCTCTCGGCGGGCGCGTGGAACGCCCTGCTCAAGACGCTGGAGGAGCCGCCGCCGTACGTGAAGTTCCTCTTTGCGACGACGGAGCCGCACAAGGTGCTGCCGACCATCATCTCGCGATGCCAGCGTTTCGACCTGCGGCGCATTCCGGTGCCGCTGATTGCCGAGCGGCTGCGTCAGATTGCGGATGCGGAGAAGATTTTTGTCGAGGACGCCGCATTGTCGGCGATCGCCCGTGCGGCGGACGGCGGGATGCGCGACGCGCAGTCGATTTTTGACCAGATGATCGCCTTCTGCGGCGGCAACACGGCGGCGGAGACGATTCGCGAGCAGGATGTCATCAACGCCTTCGGATTGGCGTCGGGAACGGAACTGCGGGCATTGGCGAATGACATCTTCGCCAACCAACTCGGCGATGCGATGGATGTGATTGCCCGGCTGGCGGAATCCGGCCGTGACCTCAGTCGGGTCTTCGAGGACCTGGTCGAGTACATCCGCAACCTGATGCTGTCGGGCGTCTGCGATGACGCCGCGAAATTCCTGGAGGTCAGCCGCGAGGAACTTGCGGAACTTGCGGCGCTGGCCCGCGCGGTGCCTCCTGCGATGATTCGGCGCGTTCTGGCTGGCTTTGTGGCGCAGGAGCGCATCTTCCGGGATGCGCTCAACAAGCGGATCGCGCTGGAGGTGGTTGTCGCACAGGTGATGACCGATGCCCATAGCGTGCAGTTGGATGACGTGCTTACGCATCTGAATGTGCTGAGCGGACTGATTCCCAAGGAGCAGTTGCCGGCGGTTCCCGCGGTTCCCGCCAGTGGTGCCAGTGGTGCCAGTGGTGCCAGTGGTGCCAGTGGTGCCAGTGGTGCCAGTGGTGCCAGTGGTGCCAGTGGTGCCAGTGGTGCTAGTGGTGCCAGTGGTGTCCCCGCCGGGATGAAGTCGGAAGCCATGGCGGTTTTAATGAATGGGGACACCCCTGTGGAATCTGCTTCTCCTGTGACGCCGATGACCTCCGAGCCAGTAAAAAGTGGCTATCGCAAGGCCACCAGTGAAGAACTTGCAGAAATGAGCCAAATTCCCGGCGTGCAGGAAATCGCCCGCCGTTTCAATGCGGATGTCTTTGATGCGCGCATCAAAGAAGGTTAGAGGTTAGAGGTTAAAGTTCAGGTCTCAGGACTCTGGTCTCAGGTCCCGCTCTCGCCTAGAAGGTCGCGCAGGCGCGCGTCCCTCCCGCTTCTCGCCTCCAACCTCCCACCTCTCGCCTTCCTGGCGGGAAGAGACCAGGGACTAGAGACCAGAACTTTAACCTTTAACCTTTAACCTCTCACCTCTCACCTCTCACCTCCCACTTTTATCCGTGGAAGTCAAGTTTCCTCCAGCATTAGAACACCTGATCGCCCATCTGGGGCGTCTGCCCGGCGTGGGTCGCCGTACGGCTCAGCGCCTGGCGTTCTCGATGCTCGGCTGGAAGGACGCTGATCTCGCTTCACTGTCGGATGATTTGGCGCATCTGCACGAGCGCGTGAAGAACTGCCCTTCCTGTGGCAACTACACCGATGGCGGCGAATGTGCAATCTGTGCCTCGGAACGCCGGGACCGTCGGCAGATTTGCGTGGTGGAGCACGCCAGTCAGATTGCGGTCTTTGAGCAGACGGGCTACAATGGTCTCTATCATGTGCTGGGAGGACGACTTTCGCCACTCTCCGGCGTGGGTCCAGAGGCCCTGCGCATCGGAGAATTGCGCGAGCGACTGCACAACGGCGAGGTGACGGAGTTGATTCT
>JAFYIW010000086.1 GCA_017538465.1 Victivallales bacterium | reverse complement strand
CTAAGGAATGGTTCAAAACAAGAAGTGATACTTTTCCATGGTGTGTTTTCGGAGGCAGGCGGAGGTGCTTCTCCTGTCGTCGCCTCGGGCGGACGGCTTTTTTCCCATATAGTCATGTGCCAGCTTGAACGACTACAACAGCTGAAAACGGAGATCCATCGGATTGCCGTGAAGAACAACGCCCGAAAGGTGTATGTCTTTGGCTCCTGTGCCCGAAAGGAGGAAACACCTGATAGCGATGTGGATTTCATTGCTGATTTCAACGAGCATGCAACCCTTTTCGACCATGCGGGACTGGAACTTGATCTGGCTGAATTGTTGGGGTGCGAAGTTGATGTGGTTACCTTGCGCAGATTGCAGAAAGATGATGAGTTCAGCAAGAATGTGAAAAGGGAAATGCTTGAAGTATGCTGACAGACCTGCAAAGACTCGAGCACATGATCGAAAACGCGGAACTGCTTCTGCGGTTTGCCGCCAACCTCTCTGAAGAGGAATATGCTTCTTCTGTGGAAAAACAGTATGCGATGAAATTCGCGTTTGTCATGCTTGGCGAGGATGCGGCGGCGATTTCCGAAGAGCTTAAACTAAAATATCCGGTCATTCCATGGCAGAAAATCAGAAGCATGCGGAATACAGTGGCCCATGATTACCTCAAGACAGAGGAGGAGATCATCTGGGAGACAGTGGCCAGAGACATCGAGCCGCTGCGGCAAAAACTGCTTCAAGTCAAATCAGAACTCCAAACCTAACAACGTGAAACGCCTCATGAATCGACTTGCCTGCTCAAATGGTCAAAAATGGCATTCTTTCTTTGCTAGCCTGATTGTCATCGTTTTGCTTGCATTTGGCCTTCGCCATTATTTTGCCGAGGAGTCGGGGACTAGTCCCGCCTATAGCAATATTCTTCTCGCGCACACCCAGGGAAGGAATAAGGGAGGAAAATCACCGAGTGCACCTAAGCCGAATGTCCCCAAACAGCAGGTGGACACGCTCGTCATTCCCGAACTTACCATCGAGAACGAGGATCTTGTGGATGTCCTAACTAAAATCCTGCCCAGGGAATTCCAAAAGGTGGATCCAAAAGGCATCGGCATCAACATCGTCCCGATGTTCAATCTCCCTGGCAATCTGCAGGCCCCCATCTATGGGCACCTAATCACCCTCAAGCTGTCCAATATTACCCCGCGAAAAGTGCTGAATGTCATAGCATCGAGGTTCTCGCTTAGGATTCTTATCGTAAGCCCAAATTGCGTAGCCGTGGCTCATCCACAGATTGCCGCGTATGCGAATGTGCCTCGTTTTGATGACTCCGCAGACGCAAGGTGGTCATGTGGTATCTCCGCGCGCTCGTACGAAATTGTCATCCGGGAATTCGACATCAACAATGAAACGCTTGACGATGTCCTAACTAAAATCCTGCCCAACGAATCCCGGAATTTTGATCCGGGGGGAATAGGCATCAAGATTGTTTCAAACCTCACTCCTCCCCGTCACGCCCAGCCGACTAAAAAATTCTCACTCGGAAAGGAAATGGTAAATCTCCATTTGCACAACGTCACTCCCCGTGATATCTTGAGCATCCTGGCCCTGCAATTCTTCCTCAAATTCCACGTCACAGACTCTGAGATCATCGTGACCGAACTCCTATAATGCTAAAGCACTGGCGGGGCGTGTTAGCCCTTGCCGCCAAGATATTGTGTCAGTGCCTGGGAAAGAGCGAAAAGCGGGAGGTCGTCCACTTTGGCTCCGCAAGTATGGCGTGCCAAGCTGGTGCGGAGGCACTTAGGCGGAGCATATCGCTCCCGGTAGGAGAGCAGGCTTTTGGCCTGAAGGTTGGTCTCGGCCTTGGCCTCCAGTGGATAGACATTGCGAATGCCTTGGAGGAGGAACTCGACTTCGGCCTTGCCATCTTCTGGGGACCAATAATATGGCAATCGGCCGGCGGCGATCAGTTCCTGAAGGACGAACTGCTCTGTGAGGGCACCTTTGAAATGGGTGAAGAAAGCATTGCCCTCCAGAAGCAGTGCGGGCGCCAGGTCGCTCATCGCCCCGAGGAGTCCGACATCATGGGTGTAAAGCTTGAACGCGGAGAAATCCGCACTCGCATGAGCCAGCTTTTCCCGACCTGACGGGCTCCCATCAGAATTAAAGGCTTACGTTTGGTCTGACGGTGCCACGCAGTGATTTGGGCCAATGAGTCGCGATGCATGATAGCTTGATTTCACAAATGGGAATCACATTTTTCGGAATGACTTTCCGCCAATCACCACATTTTTCGGAACGACTTTTCACCAATCACCACATTTTTCGGAACGACTTTTCACCAATCACCACATTTTTCGGAACGACTTTTCGCCTAATGTAAGGTGATTGGTCACGAGACGGCGGGGGCGGTCACCAGCCATTGGCCGTTTTTCTGGGCCCCGAGGCGCCGAAGGCAGCCCTTGCCTTTGAGTTTCTCCAAGGCATATTGCACACCGCTTCGTGAAAGGCCGGTCTGGCTCGCCATCTGATCGATGGTGATTTCCGGTCTGGCCTTGATAAGCCGCAGAAGACCTCGTTCCGTCGCGGACAGGAAAGGGCCTGGCGGCGTATCCGCATTGGTTTCCTTGGCGGCGACATACCGATTGCCAGAAGAGTCCTCTCGTACAATCATCCCGCCGTCCAATCCGCAGGACTGCGCCAACTCCGGCTCGACGGCGGGCTTCGGCAGGTTCGTTTGCGCGATTGGTTTTCGGTAGAGATTGACGCGGAAGGCGCTGGGCATTTCGAGGAACTGCGGCGCCGGCAGCCCGTATTCTTTCGCCTGGTCCTGGACCTTCTGAAGACCAGTCCCCCAGCCTTCAATCAGCCCCATCTGGCTGAAGACGACTGCAATGGCGCGGTTCCGCTGTTTGGAGCGCCCCTGCAATGCCTCCTCCAGCGTCAGTCCGAAGAACATCCCGCCAGGCGAGGTGACCTCCAGACGATCCGCGTAGAGGGCAACCTGGACGCAGGAGGGCTCCAGAAAATTCCTGTGGCACTGCGCGTTGATGAGAATTTCGCGGATGGCCTCCGGAGGAAGCTCGTATTGTTCCCGTCGAATCAGCCCCTCCACTTGCGCTTCCAGGCGGATGTTGCGCAGGACAAATGCGACCGACTCCTCGACCTGCTCGAAGAGCGGTCCGCAATAGTCGCGCTTGTCCAGGAAGGTCCCGCGGGTGGTCCCCGCGAAGACCGCGCACTGCGTGCGGGCGAACGGCACGGAATCCCCGGTCAGCAAGGCAAAGGCATTGGTCGCCTGGAGACCGTCAGGAGAGTCGCGCAGGACATTCCAGTTGAGCAGCTGTTCCCTGGAGACTTTCGGGAGCTTCGGGGCACGGCCACGCTGCAGTTCCTGGCGATAGCCGTCGATGGCACGGCACAGCTTCTTGACGGCGGACTCCGAGACTGGGTAGCCGATGCGGGGCAGCTCGTCCCAGGAGATACGGGCCCCCTCCAGCTCCAGCTCCTTGAGCTTGTCGGGGTCGGCCAGGCGAGTCGTGGCTCCGACCCGGATGTAGGTCCCCTGCTCTTTCCCCTTCGACTTTAAGTAGTAGGGACGATTTGCGCCAGGGGAGACAGTGGCCACCACGACGCTCTTTCCCTGCACCGTCTGAACGCTCAGATCCGGCACAATCTGCGGCGTGCAGCAGTCCGAGACCGCGCTGGCAATCGTGTCCATCGTCGCAAAGACCGCCGTGTCGTCCAGCCCGACGACTTCACGCGTCCCGTCCGCAACGCCAATGACCAGCTGGCCGCCTTGGCAATTGGCGAAGGCCACCACAGTCTTGACATATTTCACGGCCTCCCTCGGTAGGCTTTCCTTGAACTCGACGCGTTCCGTTTCGCCTCGAAGTATTTCCTCTAGGATCATTTCTTCCCTCCTGTTCTGTATCAGCATTCTGTATTG
>JAFYIW010000009.1 GCA_017538465.1 Victivallales bacterium | reverse complement strand
GGCAGGTTTTGCACCGGTGCCTCCGGCGCCGAGAAAAATGAGGAATGAGGAATGAGGACTGGCAGGTTTTGCACTGGTGCCTCCGGCGCCGAGAAAAATGAGGAATGAGGAATGGCAGGGGCTCGGGGGGGGCGCCGCCCCCGTAGAATTGTAGGGCACAACGCTTTTTTGCGGTAGCCCCTGCCAAAGTGCCCCGCCGGCTACTTGCCTTCGCCGAGTTTCTTCATCACTTGCTGGAGGTCCTGCCAGACCAGCAGCTTGGTGTCGTGGAACTGCCGGGGGTACTGCTCGAAACGGATGACATAGGAGGGATGAAAGGTCGGCATCGCGGGGATGCCGCACACCTCAACCCACTTGCCACGCGCGCCCATGATGCCGGAACGTCCGGTGAGAAATTTCAACGCGACATTGCCCAGCAACACAATCGCCTTGGGCTTCACCAGCGAAATCTGACGATAGAGGTAGCCAGTGCACGCTTTCGCCTCGTCCGGCAACGGGTTGCGGTTGCCGGGCGGACGGCATTTGACGATGTTCGCGATGTACACTGCCTTGGCGGGGTCGTCGCTGGCGCGGTCGCGTCCCATCGCCCCGATCATTCTTGTGAGGAGCTGCCCGGCGCGGCCGACAAATGGCACGCCCTGCGCGTCTTCGTCCGCGCCTGGTCCTTCGCCAATGAACATCAAAGGCGCGTTGCGACAGCCGTCTTCGATGACCACCGAGTGGCGCGTTGCGCATAGCCCGCAGCATTGGCAGGAAAGACATGCCTGGCGGAGCGTCTCCCAGTCGGCAGTACGCACATCGGGTGGCGGGGGATAGACGGCGGGTGCGGGCGGTGGCGGAGGGGCTGGCGGCGCAACGGAAATGTCGAGCGCCGGCGCAACGGATGCCCCGCGAACGGGGGAAGGCCGGGGTTGGGAAACGGGACGCTGCGCCGGAGCCGGAGTGGGCTTTGCCGCGGCGGAGGCATGACGCATCCCCAGCACCGCCAGGTTGTGCGGCGAGAGCTCCGCGAACTTCGCGCCTCTGCGCTGGCGTTCGCGGACAATGCGGATGAGCTGCTCGATAACTGTCATGACGAGCGGGCGCGACTGTTCAACGCGCCCCTCCCATGCGAAAATAGGTTTGGATTAAAGGGTGACGGCGACCTTCTTGGTTCCCGCAGTGACCTCGCCGATGACGGCGGCCTCGAAGCCCGCCTTCTCCGCGATGGCGACACCTGCCTCCGCGCAGTCGGCCGGCACGAACCAGACCATGCCGACGCCCATGTTGAAGACGCGGTACATCTCGTAGGGGTCCACTTTGCCGGCCTTCTCAATCAGCTTGAAGATGGGCGGGACATTGCGGATTTTCCTCGCGTCGAAATGCACATCCACATCTTCGGGAAGGATGCGCGGGACATTGTCGTAGAGGCCGCCGCCGGTGATGTGCGAAATGCCGTGCAGCGGGAACTTGCACTCCATGGCGCTCTGGATGGCCTTCCAATAGCAGCGGTGGGGCTTGAGCAGCGCCTCGCCGACGCTCTCGCCGCCCAGTTCGGCGGGCTTGGAGTCCACGGTGTAGCCGGCCGTTTCGAAGAGCACCTTGCGCGCCAGGCTGAAGCCGTTGGTGTGGAGGCCCACCGAGGTCAGCCCGATGGCCACATGGCCGGGGCGGATGTGCTCGCCGGTGATGATCTCGTCTTCCTCGACCATTCCGGTGATGCAGCCCACCAGGTCGAAGTCATTGCCGTACATGCCGGGCATCTCGGCGGACTCCCCGCCAATCAGGCAGACGCCCTGCGCCTTGCAGGCGTCCGCGCAACCGGTCAGCACGTCCTCGTAGAGCGGGCTGCGCATCTTGCCGATGCCGATGTAGTCCATGAAATAGACGGGCGTGGCGCCCTGCACCGCGATGTCGTTGATGCAGTGGTTCACGATGTCGTAGCCCACGGTGTCGTATTTCTCCATCATCGCGGCGATCATGAGCTTCGTGCCCACGCCGTCCACGGAGACCACCATCACGGGGTGCTTCCATTTGCCCAGGTCAATGCGGTAGAGTCCGCCAAAGCCGCCGATGGGGGCCAGCACTTCGGGAGTGCGGGTGGCGGAAATGCGCCCCTTGACCGCCTTCAGCAGCTTGGTCGCCAGGTCGATGTCCACGCCGGCCGCCTTGTAGGCCTCGCTCTTTCCTTCGTTTGCGTTCATGACGAAATGCTCCTATACACTTTTATAATTGTTGGATTGGTGACTCCTGTTAATATAGAGCAAGTTTTCCAAGCGGCAAAAGACACCGGGCAATTTTGCTGAATCACCATGCCACGAAACAGGATTTTGGATTTATATTAAGCAAAAATGTCCAATTCTGTCTATTTTGGTTCAAAAGGTGTTTGACCATGAAGATTTCCGAACTCTTAAAGCCGTCGTTAATCAAGTTGGATTTGCAAAGCCTGGACAAGGATGACCTCTTCGAGGAGATGGTCCAGGTGTTTGTTGACAATCAGCTCATCGATGACGCTTCGGAGGCAGTGGCGGTCTTGAAGGCCCGCGAGAAGAAGATGTCCACGGGGGTTGGCAATGGCGTGGGGATTCCCCACGGGAAACTCCCTGAAGCCAAAAACTCGTTGCTGGCCCTGGGGATTTCCCGGGACGGCATTGACTACGATGCGCTGGATGGAGGACTGGTCTATATCGTCATCACCATCTTCGCTCGTCCGGACAATCCCGGCCAGCACGTCGAGCTTCTGGCGGAAATCTCGCGGCTCTTTGCCATTCCAGGGTTCGCCGAGCGCATCCGCGCCGCGAAGACGGCCAAGGAGATTCTGGACTTGATCGAATCCGAGGAGTAACAGCGGAATGGACGATCTTCTGGAACGGATGCTGGCTGTTGACCTGCAGGGCAGGCAGATGGTCAGCCAGGCCGAAGAACAGGCCGTCAAGATCCGTGAGGAGAACTCGGCGGCGATTGCCGAACTCAATGCCCAGTGTTCTGCCAAGCTGGCGGATGAATGTGCGGCATTGGAAAAAGAGACGCTGGCGGCCGCCCAGGCACGCCGCGAAGCGGAACTCAAGACGGCGGCGGAGCAGCTGGACGGAAAGGCGGAGGCCTTCGCGCAAGCCCTGGAGGTCCACCGCGCGGAATTGAAAAGCCGGCTGCTGGGCGTTTCCATTTCCTAAGAGATAGCCTCATCTGGTCCCATCTGAGTCCGGCCGAGCCGACCGGTGCCGCAAGAGGACACGGCGATTCGTAAAACATGGCTCATAGCAGCATCAATGCAGGAGTCGATTTTCTCTATGCGCTGCTCCACGGATGGTGGGGGAACAGCGCACAAGGGGAACGATTGACGACGCTCACCCGCAGCGCGACGGAGGAGAACTTTTTCCATCAGCTTCAGTCGCTAGGTATTCTTGTTGTCGGGGAGAACCGCCAGGTCCATGCCGCTTTCATCCTGCGGCAATATACGCGGCTGCGGAAACTGGCGGAATTGGCCGGCACGGCGGTCACGCAATTCGTGAAGTCGCTCCTGCAACGCCTGGAGAGCGAGAATTTCAAGGCGCTGCTGAATTATCGGTTCTTTCCGGAGCGCGAAGGGCACCTGGTGGATTCGCTGATCCCTTTCCCCGGAGAATTCACGCATGACGCGGACTTGGTGGAGTTGCTGGATATGACCACGCT
Source organism: Victivallales bacterium (assembly GCA_017538465.1). Classification (GTDB taxonomy): domain Bacteria; phylum Verrucomicrobiota; class Lentisphaeria; order Oligosphaerales; family Oligosphaeraceae; genus RGIG1601. Next base: position 4,813 of record JAFYIW010000009.1, on the reverse strand, counting down.
GGATGAATTCATGAAGCACCTTCATCCCGATTTCCAGACGCCGGAATACTATGAGATCGCCCGTCAGCTGGAAGAAGACAAGGACATCATGCGCGCGGAATGCGCGATTGACAACCTGAACTACCAGGCCGAATTGAACGCCACCAGGCATCTGCCGCTCTCTATGCGAAAGGTCGCGCGCCATCTCCTGGCGGTCGAAATTGACACCCTGAATGTCTGCACGCTGCTGCGCAATGCGAATTTCTACCACATGAACGCCAAACGGCTTGCCATGGCGTGGATTGACGGCGGCACCGGGCATGTCTCGCGGAGCCTTTGGGACCGACTCGCGGATGCGCCAGATGCCTCCACGGTAATCAGCCAGTTGCCTGCGGAATTCGCTGCGCCATTGCGGGAGAAGGCGTTTGACACCACCAGCCGGATGGAGAATCTGCTGCGTTGCCGGCAAGTCCGGCAGGCGCGGCAGGCCTTCTACGACAGCGGCTCCCCCACGCATGCCATCGTCGCCTATCCTTTTTTGCTTCAGATGGAGACCATCAACTTGTCACGCGTCTATGAGGGAGTTCGCTTTAGCGTCAGCGCGCGAGAGATCGAGGAGATGATGATTCAATAGAAGGTTAGAGGTTAGAGCCATGTTCCTGCCCAACAAAATGACCAAAGTCAACGTGGTGGTCCTAAGCAAGTACCTCAGCGCCGTCACTGAGGCGTTGGGCCAGTCAGGTCTGCTCCACCTCGTGAATGCGGCGGCGGAGTCGCGTGGCAAGCTGCTCAAGAACTATGACACCGGCGTGGATATCCGCGGGATTGAACGGCAGCTGAACCGCTGCGAGCAGCTGCTGGAGGTATTGGGCGTGGATGTGGCTGGCGAAGCCCCCGCAATCACTCATCTTTCCCAGGACGAAATCACCGACTTGTTCGGCAAGATCGACCGCCTCTATCGCGAGGAGGCCGAGCGCGTGAACAAGTTGCTCTCCGAACATACCGGGCTGAGCCATTCGGACCGCATGCTGGCGGATTTCCCGCTGCAGTCCCTGCGACTGGACACCCTGCGGAATCTTTCGCAGCTCCATGTCGAGATTGGCGTCCTGAGCGACGACGCCTTCTTGCGTGCACGGACTGCCCTCGGCGACGATGCGCTCTTCATCCAATTCCCGGAAACCAACGGCCAGGTGCTGGTGGTTACCAACCGCAAAAAGCACTTTGCGGTGGATGACGCCTTGGACAAGTTCGGCTTCGACCGCATCGAGCTGCCTGACGGCATCGAAAATGGCACTGTCGCCGAGCAGCGCAAGGCCATCAACAGCCGTCTGGAGGCGCTGAGCCGCGAAATCAACGCCACCCGGCTGGCGATTGTGGGGCTGGGTGAGGAGTATGGCGGAATGCTGCTGGCCATCCGCAAGCAGCTGCGCGGGCTGATGGCGATGCGGCAGGCGCAGGGGCTTTTCGGCCAGTCGCGCCAGCTTTTCTGCATCGCGGGATGGCTTCCCACGGAGAATCTCCCGAAACTTCAAAAACTGGTGGATGCCGCCACGGAACATACTGGCGTCATTGAGACGACGGAGGCCGATGACGTGCCGAAAGACGATGCCGGCGCCGAGCAGATTCCCGTGCAGCTCTCAAACAACGGATTCACCCGCCCGTTCCGGATGCTGGTGACCAATTACGGAACGCCAAATTACCGCGAGCTGGATCCCAGCTTCTTCGTGGGGATCACCTTCATGGTGATGTTCGGATACATGTTCGGAGACGTGGGGCAGGGCGCGGTGCTGGCGCTGGTCGGACTCTACTTGCGGCTCTCCCAAAAGCGCACTGCGGCGGCGAAGGATGTCGGGACCTTGCTCTTGTGCTGCGGCGGCAGCTCGATGGTCTTTGGATTCCTCTACGGGAGCATCTTCGGCATCGAAGACCTCCTGCCGCATCTCTGGCTGTCGCCCATGCACGACATCCCGAAGCTCCTGATCAGCGCCGTGGGCGTCGGCGTGATCTTCCTGAGCGTGTCACTTCTCATCAATATTATCAACCATCTCCGCATCAAGAAGTTCTACAAGGGGACCTTCGACAAGTTCGGAATCCTGGGGTTGCTCTTCTACTGGGCGTGCCTGGGGGTGGGCATCTACGTGCTGGCCACCAAACGCTTCGCGTCCTGGCAGCTGGTCTTCGTGCTGGTTCCGTTGGCGCTCATCTTCCTAAGCGGTCCCATCCACCACTTCCTGCACAAGCCGAAGGAGGGAGAGGAAAAGGCCGGACTCTTCAATGTGGTGCTGGAGGGAGTGGTGGAGACCCTCGAGACCCTTACCGGGTATCTCTCGGGCACCGTCTCCTTCGTGCGTGTCGGGGCGCTGGCGATCTCCCACGCCGCGCTCTGCCTGGCGATTTCCAACATCATGAGCCTGACCGGCTCCGGCATCGGCGGGACCATCGGGAAAATCGTCATCAGCATCGCCGGAAACGCATTGGTCATCTGCTTCGAGGGGATGGTCGCCGCCATCCAATGCGTGCGTCTCGAATACTACGAAATGTTCTCAAGGTACTTCCAGGGGGACGGAATCCCCTACCAGCCATTCCATTTTGGACAGGAGAAAAACGGACGAGCCGAATAGAATTCCTGCCACCCTTTCTTTGTCATTCTCACATCCACCCAAAACCAACCAGTAATGCCATGCAAAGCAAACGTTTCTCTCTCTTTTGCCGAATGATGCTCGTGCTCCTGATGTTCTCGCTGCTGCCAGCAATGCTGGCAGACGAGACGCCCCAAGCGTCCGCCTCTCCCTCGCATGTGGAGGCGGTCGCCAACGCGACCGCGAACGCGGTGGCCAATGCGACTCAGGCGGCCTCGCCGAACGCCAAATTCTACGCGATCGCCGCGGCGGTGGCAATCGGCAGCATGAGCGCGGCATACGCGGTGGGCAAGATTGGCGCGGCCGTGATGGGCGCCGCCGCCGAGAAGCCGGAGATCATGAGCAAGGCGCTGCCGTTCGTCGCGCTGGGCGAGGGCATCGCGCTCTTCGGTTTCCTGGTCGCCATCTTCCTGCTCGGCCATTAGTGTCCTGTGCTCGAAGCGACAGCTTCGAGTGAATTGTGTCCTGTGCTCGAAGCGACAGCTTCGAGTGAATCCCCCCATGACTCCCTACCGCATCATTGGCGACCAGGATACTTGCCTGGGCTTCCGCTTCGCCGGAGTCCCCGGCGACACGGTGACCAGCCGGGAGGAGGCGTTGCCGGCTTTTCAGACCGCCTTGCAGGACAAGGATCTGCAGATTCTGATTCTCACCGAGCAGGTCGCCGACTGGCTGGACGCCGAGGTCACCGCCCATAAGCTCTCCGTGTCGCGGCCTTTCATCGCGACCATCCAGGACATCTGGGGAAAGGTCGGCAAACAGCGCACCCTCGAACAGCTCATCTACGAGGCGGTCGGGGTGAAAATTCTGGAACAGAAGTGATTATGGACGACCAGGAAAAACGACTCGAAGAGGAAATCCTCGGTGATGCACGTCAGAAGGCGGAGCGTGTGGTCGCCCGCGCGAATGCGGATGCGGCGGCTGCGCTCAAGCGCGCCAGGACGCTCAACGAGCGCAGGAGAACCAAGGCCCTCGAGCAAACGCGCGAAGAGGCGGAGCATCACGCGGAGAACATCCTTTCCGGAATCTGGAATGAACAGCGCAAGATGTGGCTGATGCGGCGCGAAGAGGTCATCCGGAGATTTCTGAAGGGGCTGCTGGATGACTTGGGCGCGGCCCCGGCCAAGTCGCCGGAGCGTTTGGCGTCCCTGTCCACACTGGCCGCCGAGGCCTTGGCCGCCGTGCCCGCCGCCGAGGTGCTGGTGGAGGTGTCGGCAGTTGACCTGCCGACCGTCACGCCGGAGTGGCTGGCCAAGCGGCTGCCCGCCGGCCGTGCTGCGCGCTTCACGGTCCAGGCCTCTTCCGGCATCGGGGGAGGGCTTAAGGTCGCGTCGGCGGATGGGCGCTTCACCTACGACAACACCTACGCCGCCCGGCTGGCGCGGCTGGAGGAGGAGTTCCGGCGCACGTTGGCGGACTGCGAGAAGTGAGCAATGCGTGATGTATAGTCGCCGGAGCGCCGTTTCCTCCGCGTCGAAGGCAATTTTGAGTTTAGAATGAACACAGGCATCATCATCCGAATCAATGGCCCGATCGTCGAGGCCCGGCACATGGAAGAGGTCGGGATGCTCGAGGTCGTGGAAGTGGGCGAGCTTCGCCTGATAGGCGAGGTCATCCGCGTGCGTGGAGAGGTCTCCACCATCCAGGTCTATGAGGAGACCAGCGGACTGCATCCCGGCGAGCCGGTCTATTGCACCGGACGACCGCTCTCCGTGTGCCTGGGCCCCGGGCTGCTGGGGACCATCTACGACGGCATCCAGCGCCCGCTGGAACGGCTTGCCGAAGAAGGCGCGTTCATCGCCCGCGGCGTGAAGAAGCCCGCGCTGGACCTGGAGCGCAAATGGGCGTTCCGGCCGACCGTGGAGGCGGGCGATGAACTCAAGCCCGGCATGGTGATCGGCGAGGTCCAGGAGACCGCCAGCGTGGTGCATCGCGTGATGGTGCCGCCGCGCGTGCAGGGTGCCGTGAAGAGCATCGTCCCCGCCGGCGAATACGATGGCCATGCGGAACTCTGCGTGCTGGAGGACGCGTCAGGTCAGCGTACGCCGGTGGGCCTCTACCAGTATTGGCCGGTGCGGCATGGCCGTCCGTCCCAGGCCCGGCTGCCTCTGGCGCAGCCGCTGCTGACCGGACTGCGGGTGGTCGATACCTTCTTCCCGCTGGCCAAAGTCGGCGCGGCCGCCATCCCCGGCGGC
>JAFYIW010000008.1 GCA_017538465.1 Victivallales bacterium | reverse complement strand
GGGAAGCAGAAGGACGTTCTTTTCGGAAGGCCGCCATCACAAATCCCGTGATTCGGAGTTATGTTATGCGGGATTGCAAAACTCATTTGAGGAGCCATTGGGAATCGCCCTAATATAAACCCGTTTATGACCACGCACGCCCACAGGCATTCGATGACGCTTTTCACGCTGTTGGTTTTCGGCGCAATGCGGTTGTGCGGACTGACCATGGAGCAGAGCATCGTCTTTGACTCCTCGGGCGGCATGAAGGTGTCCTACGTCTATGAGGTGCCGAACCGATGGGTGGGGGTCTTCGCGGCGCTCCAGAAGGAGGTCGCCTCCCAGGCCGGGCTTCCGGCGGTCGGCGGGGCGCTGGATGAGGGCGCGGTGCGGCGGCAGTTCTCCGGGCTGCGGGGGGTCACAGTCGAGAATTATTCGCTCTTCCAGCTCGGGGAAACCCAGAGGGTGGAATTCACCGTGGTGGCGATGGATGCCGCCGCCGCGCTGGAGGGCGGCGCCTTCGGGCCCATTCGCTATCGCGGGCCGACGGCGGAGGACCGCGGCGGAGAGTTCGAGCTGCAGATGCCTTCCGAGGAGAAACGCGAGGCGATGAATGAAGAGCATGCCCGCCGGCTCGCCGAGATGCTCGGCGGTTTTGAATGCACCTTGAAGGTGACTGCGCCGGCTCCCATTGGCGAGGACGCGACAGGCGAGGCGGAGTCGGCCACCCGACGCGTCTGGCATCTGACGTTGACGGAGCTGCTTGCTCGGCAACTTCCCGTGGTTCGGATTAGCTGGTAGTCAGGATTCCAAAACCTCAAGCAGGGGCTCCGGCCGGTCGGCGATGCGCTCCCGATATTCCGGGGGGACGACGATGCGCACGGCGAAGGTGCGCAGATAGTCGCTTTCCAGAGACGCCTTGTGGTCCCGGTCCTTCTCGAAGAGCCAATAGTCGTTCTGGCCGCCATTGGCGATGCGCAGGTCCTTGGGCAGCAACTTGGTGAAGTATGGCATGGCCGCCAGGACAAGCTCGCCCGGCTGAAGCCGGACCGCGGCGGCGAGCCGGTCCTCCAGTTCACGGGTGCGGGCCAGCGAGCGCATGGCGCCGGAGAAATGCGAGAGTCTGGCGCGGGACCACTCCTTGACGACAATGGATTTCCCGACGGTGTTCTCGACGTATGCGTATCCCTCGGGCTTGATGCAGAGACAGGTCTGGTAGAGATGACGGCCGGCCAGCCGTGCCGTGAGCTGCCGCGCCAATTTTGACTTGGCTTTGGCGAGCCAGGCGAAGAGCTGCGCGTCAGTCCACTCCCAGATTTCCTCCTCGATGGCGGCGGGATCCGGGGCCAGCAGCAATTCTTCCTGGAGGGCGCGCTGCATGAGCCGCTGCGCGGCCAAGGCCGTCTTGTTGAGATAGCCGTGCTGGTGGAGGTAGGAGTAGAATTTCTGAAGACGCTTGCCTTCCTCGATGAACTTTTCGTTAAGCGCCAGGGCGCCGCTGGCGGTTTTCATGGTTTGGTATTGAATCGTCTCGATATCCGGCACGCCGGTGAAGCCGATATGGAAGGCGTCCCGCTGGAGATAGTCCAGTTTGTCGGTGCCCAGATTGCGGTCGCTTATCCAGGCGGCGAGGGGATTCTTGTCGGCGAGCATTTCCTGAAGGGTGGCGACTTCCCCGCCGCAGGCCGTGATGGCCTTGGCCATTTTCTCCAGGCATCGAAGACCCCGCTGGTGATGGTTTTGGGAGAGCACCGGCTCGACCTGGTGGGAGCATGGGCCATGCCCCAGGTCATGCAGCAGGGCGAACAGCTCCAATGTGCGTTGGGAATCACGGTCCAGTTGCTGGATGCGTGCGCACCGGCGCGTCCTGGCCAGCACCCCCAGGGCATGCTCGAAACGGGTATGCTGGGCGCCGGGGAATATCAGGTCGTTGAGCCCCAATTGACGGCAATGACGCAGCCGCTGGAAAAGGGGATGGTCGATGACCGGCAGATAATCGCCGATCTCGATCGGCCCGGAACATGGAATGCAGATGGACTTCATTACACGCAAATTTTACCTCTCGCCTCTCGCCTTTACTCGGTAGGCGATATGTTGGACGGGGGTGCCTTGGGCGTTCCAATGCAACTCAAAGTCGGTCTTGATGTCTGCGACGTCGGCGATGCCCTCGGGGAATGGCTCGTAGAGATGCGGCAATTGGGCGAACATGCGCAGCCAGTCCTCGAAGTAGGGGACGTAGTCCGTGGAGAGGTGAAAGACGCCGCCGCCCTTTAGCACGCGCGGCACGCGGCAGAGGAAGTCGGTGCAGACGAGACGGCGGGCGAGATGGCTCTTTTTGGGCCAGGGATCCGGGCAAAGAAGATGTATCCGGTCAATGGAACGTGGCGGCAGTTGATAGGAGACCAGCGCCAGACTGGCGGCGCGCAGGACGCGCAGATTGGCGAGCCCTTCACGGACGCCGCGCTTCTCCACGATGCGGAGCCGGTCGGACATCACGTCATTGCAGAGCACCAGCCGTTCGGGATAGCGGTGCGCGAGCGTGGTGGTGAAACGCCCCTTTCCGCAGCCCATGTCCAGCTCGACTTTGCGGCCGGCCGGCCCGTCGGGAAGGCTCCAGATTTGCCACGTGTTGGTGAGACTTTCCATCGCTTTCCTTATGGCAGCCCGCGTTTTCTCAGGAATTTTCCGATGCGCTCCATCGCGGTCTCGATGTCCGCCATGGAGGTCGCGTAGGAACACCGCACAAAGCCCTCGCCACATTCGCCAAAGGCGGTTCCTGGTATGACCGCTACGCGTTGCTCCTTGAGCAGGCTGGTGGCGAAGGCCATCGAGGTCATTCCCGTGGAACGGATGTCCGGAAAGACGTAGAAGGCGCCGCGTGGCTTGAAGCAATGCAGCCCCAGTCCGTTGAAACGCTTTACGATGACGTTGCGGCGCTGCTCGTATTCGTCGTGCATCGTCTCCCGCTCCCCGTCGGCGTTCGTGAGAGCCTCGATGGCGCCGAACTGCGAGGGCCCTGGCGCGCAGAGCATCGAATACTGATGCACTTTCATCATCGCGTCGATGAGGTCATGCGGACCGACCGCGTAGCCGATGCGGTAGCCAGTCATCGCGAAGGCCTTGCTGAAGCCGTTGAAGACGATGGTGCGGTCGCGCATGCCGGGGAGGGTGGCGATGGAGGGCGAACGCGGGATGTAGGAGAGCTCGTCGTAGATTTCATCCGAGAAGACCAGCAGGTCGTGCTTCACGGCGAACTCGGCGATTTTTTGCTTGTCCTCGGCGGTCATGCCGGCGCCCGTGGGGTTGTTGGGGTAGTTGAGCATGAGCACCTTCGTCTTAGACGTGACGGCTTTCTCCAGGTCCTCCACCTGCAGCACAAAATCATGCTCGGCATGGGTGACGACTGCAATGGGCACGCCATGCGCCATGCGGACAGTCGGGGCGTAGGAGACATAGCAGGGCTCGTGGTAGAGCACCTCGTCGCCGGGGGAGATGACCGCGCGGGCGGCGATGTCCAGCCCCTCGGAGACGCCGACGGTGATGATGCATTCGGTCTTGGGGTCGTAGCTTCCGCCAAAGCGCCGCGCGAAGTATTTGCAGACGGCCAGGCGGAGCTTCGGATCGCCGAGGTTCGAGGTATAGTGCGTGAATCCGCGTTGCAGCGAATAGATGGTCGCCTCGCGGATTTTCCACGGCGTCACAAAATCCGGCTCGCCAATGCCCAGGGAGATGACGTCCTCCATGGCATTGACCAGTTCGAAGAAGTCCCGGATGCCGGATTTCGGGAGGGCCGCGATGTGCGGCGCCACGCGGGGACGCGGAGCCGCCGTTTTATGGGGTGACTTTGAGACGCGCATCGCCTTCCTCCTGGTCCAGCACGATGCCAGACTCCTTATATTTTTTGAGCAGGAACAGGGTCGCGCAGGATTTCACGCCGGGCTGGCTGGAGAGCCTTCGCGAGACAAAGCGCGCAACGTCCTGAAGAGAATGTCCCACGACTTCCAAATGAAGGTCGTGGCTGCCGGAAACCAGATAGAGGGTGGCCACTTCGTCGAATTTGGCAATGCGCTGCGCGATATTGTCAAAGCCGGCGTCGCGTTCTGGCTGCACCTGGACTTCAATGATGGCGCGAATTTCATCGGCGGTCTCGTCGGCGGAAGTAATGGCGGTATAGCCGAGAATTTTCTTCTCTGCTTCGAGCTTCTTGATGATTGTCGCGATTTTTGCGGTAGTGGTATCCAGACGTTCGGCTAGCTCCTGGACGGAGATGCGCGCATTGCCGCGCAGCAATGCCAACACGGAAGTTTGCAGATTTTTGGTGGCCATGGTAGAAGGTTAAAAAGCTAAAGGCTGAAGATTAAAACTAGACGTCGGTCGTCCGTCGTCCGTCGTCCGACGTCCCGCCCTGACGTCCCATTACGCTTTATTTGGCGTATTCGATGGCGCGGGTTTCACGGATGACGGAGACGCGGATCTGGCCCGGATAGCGCATCTCCTTTTCGATGCGCTCGGCCAGGTCGTGGGCCAGCACGGCGGCCTGCGCCTCGGTGACTTTTTCTGGCTTCACCAGCACGCGCAGTTCGCGTCCGGCCTGGATGGCATAGCAGCTCTCCACCCCGGCAAAGGAGTTGCCGATTCGCTCCAGGTCCTCCAGGCGCTTGAGATAGAGTTCGGTGGTCTCGGCGCGCGCGCCGGGGCGGCCAGCGGACAAGGTGTCGCAGATCTGCACCAGCTCGGCGAGAAGGCTCGTCTTCTCCGTGTCCTCGTGGTGGGCCGCCACGGCATTGACCACGAGAGGATTCTCGCCCGCCCGCTGGAGCAGGTCGGCGCCGATGAGGGCATGGGAACCCTCGACCTCGTGGTCCACGGCCTTCCCGATGTCATGAAGCAACCCCGCGCGCCGCGCCAGCTGCTCGTCCAGGCCGATGTCCGCCGCGATGGCGCCCATCATGGTGGCGACCTCGATGGAGTGCGCCAGCACATTCTGGCCAAAGCTGAAACGGTATTTGAGGCGCCCGACGAGGGCGACCAGATTGGGGCGCAAATTGGCGATGCCCAGCGCCGCGACGGC
>JAFYIW010000085.1 GCA_017538465.1 Victivallales bacterium | reverse complement strand
CAGCGAGGGCGGCGTGGGACACAAGGTCCGCTTCGCCCAGATCGCGGTGAAGGACGCCAAGTTCCGCACCTTCATCGCCGACGCACACCACCGCAAAGACCTCTTCCCGCACGTCTATGACGTGACCTACGGCGTGGTCCGCCCCGGACAGGACAACCTGGTGATCATCGACGACTCCATCGTGCGCGGCAACACCATGCGCAACGCCATCCTGCCCATCCTGGACCGCCTCCAGCCAAAGAAGATCGTGGTGGTCTCCTCGGCGCCGCCCATCCGGTATCCGGACTGCTACGGCATCGACATGGCGTCATTTGGCGATCTGATTGCCTTCGAGGCACTCGTGTCGCTCCTCAAAAAGCACGACAAGTTGCAGCTCTTCCGGCTCTGCGTCGAACTGGCTCGCGAGGACCTTGCCAAGCCCGATGACCAGATGCAGAACCGGGCCAAGCCGCTCTACGAGGCATTCTCCGATGCCGAACTGGAGGGCGAGATCGGCCGGCTCCTGCGTCCGCAAGGACTCAGGGCCGAGCTCCAGGTCGTCTTCCAAAGCAACCAGAGCCTGCGCGAGTGCTGCCCCAACCACACTGGCGACTGGTATTTCACCGGAAACTATCCCACGCCCGGCGGCAACCGCGTGGTCAACCGCGCCCTGGTCAACTACGTCGAGAATATCAACACCCGCGCATATTAGGGCGGCAACCGCATAGCTTCTCGCAATCTATCACTTCTCGCGGGCGACGCGGAAGCCCAGGTTGGCAGCGGCATGTTGCGGCGGACGACCGACGCCACGGTTCTCGGTACGGCAGTCCGTGCGTGGCGAGTCAAATGCCCCGCCCTTGACCGCCATTTCAGTATGCGACGTTTCCGGACCATCCTGAACGGTGATGGGAGTGGCGGTCCATTCCCAGACATTTCCCCACATGTCCAGCGCACCACAGGCAGCCGGTGTCTGGGGATACTGATCAACGGGCGTTGTCCCGGAATGCTCGCCGTTGTTGAAATCGGCGTCCTTGGGCATGTGTCCGGCAGCAATCTCCCATTCGGCCTCCGTCGGCAGGCGGTATTTTGCAGTCTTATCCTTGGCACTTAGCCATTTGCAATACTCCATCGCATCGTTCCAGGTGACTTTCACCACGGGGTGATTTCCCGGCCCATCGGGATAAGTCCCGTCTTGCCAGCCAGCCGGCGCCGCGTGGCCAGTCTCCTTCACGAACAGCGCGTATTGTTCGTTGGTTACTGGCGTGGAGGCGATCGAGAGATTCTGGGCGGCACCGATGACAGGCAGGAAGCCGTCCGTGGTCTCGCGGGCATTCGGCTTGAGGCGCGGATCGGCAAACCGGTTCATCGTCTGGTCCACGCGGTTCTCGCGGTCGCGGAGCATCTCATCCACAATGACCTGCATCTCGTCAATCTGGGACTGGTCGCGGGCGGTGCGCCGCAGTTCCTCCAATTTTGCCTGCTTCTTCGCGACCACCGCGTCATAACTCGCTTCGACCTTGCGGCGGAGCGCCTGACGGTTTGCCTCGGTGGGATTACGGCGGAACTCCGAAATCAGCCGTCGCGTCTCTTCGTCCAACTCCGGACGCTCCTTTTCAATCACCGTGCTGCGGGTGTGCATCTTGGCCTCGGGATTGACCGGCGGCGCGGCAACGAGAGAAATGGCGATGACACTGAAAATAACGATGACTTGTTTCTTCATGGTTGCTCCTCTCCTCCTCATGTTTGGATGATGCTTGGCAGGGAAGTTTAACCATAAAACGCCCAACGCGAGGCTTTATTGCCCACAAAGTCAACTGCTAGTGTGGCAAGCAACAGGTTTGTTGTTTTTATTGCAAAAATACTGTTCTGAACATTAGCAATGCAGCAAAAATATCAATTCTTAGGTTGGTTTTCTGAAAAAACTGTTCTCGAACTTGAAAAACACATTTCATGCGTTAACTTAACATTTTTATAGCAGAAATAATGCTTATATCATTAGGAGCGCATAAAATGTCAATAGCGACTTGGTTACGAGAGCGTGAAATCGCGTTCAAGAACACTTTTTCCGTTCGGGATGTCCAGAGTGAGTTTTCGTCTCTGTCTCCTCAGGTGATTCACAATGAATTGAACCGCCTGACGAGACAACGCGTGATTTTACCCGTTTACCGGGGCTTCTATGTCAAATTGCCAGCCCATTATATCGCGGCAGGCATGACACCCCCAGATTTCTACATCGACCAGCTGATGGCATATCTCGGCAAGCCGTATTATGTAGGCCTTCTTAGCGCCGGTGAATTGCATGGGGCGGCACATCAGCGCCCACAACGCTATAGTGTTTTCACGGAATTTCCAGCCGCCAGGACCTCGAAAAAACGCAATCCCTATTTGGACTGGCACTTTCGAAAGTCCATTCCCGAGTCGTTGTTGCAGCGCATCAACAGTGAAACAGGCACAATCCGCTATTCAAACCCCGAATTAACCGCTCTGGATTTGGTCCAGTATCCCCAATTCAGTGGTGGCCTCTCCAATGTCGCCACAGTCTTAACTGAGCTACAGGAAAAGATTGATTTCTCAAAGGTCAATGAGACGTTCTTTCAGGTCGGTACGGCAATGGCCTACCAGCGTCTGGGGTTCATTCTCGAGGAGACTCTTGGCAATGCACGCCAGAGCGACATTCTTCACGCGCGCCTCAAGGAACATGGATGGAACTTCCGATGGACAAATCTGGAAAAGGGGCTACATCTGCAAATTCTCGCCAGCAACAACCACTGGCATGTCTATATCAACAACGAACTGGAGGTGGATGACTTATGATTGACAATCCCGCGATCGACCTTTGGCGCGTGGAACACCCGTGGCAAACATCTTCCCAGGTCGAGCAGGATCTCTTGATCTGCCGATGCCTGGTGGCCATCTTCCAGGACGATTTCCTGGCTTCGCAGCTGGCGTTCCGCGGCGGGACCGCCATGCACAAGCTCTACTTCCATCCGCAGCCCCGCTACAGCGAGGACATCGACCTGGTGCAAATCCATCCCGGCCCCATCAAGCCGATACTGCAGCGCCTGGGCGAAGTGCTGTCGTTTTTCCCAGACAAGGTGGTCAAGCAGAAGCACTTCAGCAACGTGCTGCTCTTCCGGGTGGACTCGGAGTTTCCGCCAGTGACCCAACTGCGTCTGAAGGTCGAGATCAACTGCTGCGAACACTTCACGCTGCTTGGCTATGTCAAGCGCCCCTTCGCCGTCAAGAACACCTGGTTTTCAGGCGAATGCCAGGTGACCACCTATCAGCTTGAGGAGATGCT
>JAFYIW010000084.1 GCA_017538465.1 Victivallales bacterium | reverse complement strand
TGGTCCTGTTTCTTTGTCATTTCGCAGATGGTATTGTAAAGCTGTGCGTCCAACTCGCTGGAGAAGAGCAGGCCCAGCAATTTTTCCAGCCGCTGCGCGTTGACCTCGCTGCGCGAGGGGATCTGCCCCAGCGAAATCTTCGCCCCGACATTACGGCGAATGGAGGACAATGCGCGCAGCTCATGCGGCGTGACCAGCGTAATGGCCTTGCCCGCCTTGCCCGCACGGCCCGTACGGCCAATCCGATGCACATACGAGCGGCTGTCGAAGGGCAGATGATAATTGAACACATGAGTGACATCCTCGATGTCCAGACCACGCGCAGCGACATCCGTCGCCACCAAGATGTCAAAATCCCCACGCCGGAAGGCCGCCATCACCCTGCTTCGCTGCGCCTGCTCCATGTCGCCATGAAGACAATTGACATTGTATCCACGCCCTCCCAAGAGAATGTTCAGGGAGTCAGCCTCCTCGCGGGTACGGCAGAAGATAATCGCCTTCGTCACCTCCTCCGTCTCTATCAGACGGATGATGGCATTCGTGCGCTCATTTTCTCCGATGACAAAGTAACTCTGCTCAATCTCGTTGTTCGCCGCCTCGGGATACTCCGTCTCCAGCTTCACCGGGTCATGCAGGATATTCTTGGCCAAACGCTCCACCTGCTTCGGCATCGTCGCGGAGAAAAGCATCGTCTGGTGGGGGCCTGGAAAGTGGTCGAAGATCTCCTCCACGTCATCGATGAATCCCATGTCGAGCATCTCATCCGCCTCGTCCACCACGATGACGGCCGGATTCACGCCCTCAAAATGTCCTGACTCCATCAGGTCAATCAATCGGCCAGGCGTCGCCACCAGGACATTGATTCCCTCGCGAAGGAGCTTCTCCTGACGGCTGTAGGACTGGCCACCCGTGAAGGCCGCCGTCTTCAGCCCCGTGAAGTGCCCCAGCCGATAGAGTTCGCTAGAGACCTGCGCGGCCAATTCACGCGTCGGGGTAAGCACCAGCATCTGAAGTCCCGGCAAATTGCGGATGCGCTCCATCGCGGGCAAACCGAAGGCCGCCGTCTTGCCCGTGCCGGTCAGCGCCTGACCCAGCAAATCCTTCCCCGCCAGCGCCTCGGGAATGGCAATCTTCTGAATTGGCGTTGGCTCCGTGAATTCCGCCGACGCAATGCCTTGCAGCAATTCACCGCAAAGTCCGAAGGACGCAAAACCATTCTCCGCCGACAAAGTTGCCGCTTCCGATTCCACTGTGATTTCCTGCTCTGACATGACCATTTCCTCTAATTTATGTTCGCTCTCCGTACTGCGACATAATATAATGACAAAACACGACAACGTGGCACACCTCCTGAAATCAAAACCAAATTCTTGCAAAAATGCATTTCTTTATTATATTAAAGGTTTGCGTCTGCCTTCGTGATTTCATCGGCCGTCTTGCAGACGCCTGATTACGGCATCGTCTCCCAAACCATCTAACAACCTTCAATTTTCACATGAGTAACATTGTTGACCTGAACAACATGCCGTCAATGGACGAACTGTTTGGCACGGCGACCATCCAGCCCCAGACCAAGCAGAACGAGAATTCCATCGTGAAGGCCAAAATCGTCTCCAAGAACGAGAATGGCGTCTGCGTGGATCTTGGTCTCAAGTCCGAGCCTTTCATTGACCGCTCTGAATTCAAGAATTTCGACGAAATCAAGATTGGTGACGAGATTGATGTCTATCTTGAGCGTCTGGAGGGCGAAAACAGCGCTCCTCAGGTCAGCGTGAAGAAGGCCGAGGCACAGCAGTCTTGGGATGACATCGTGAACAATCATCCCGAAGGCTCGGTGATCAAAGGCACCGTGACCAGCCGCGTGAAAGGCGGTCTGATTGTGGATGTCGGCGGCATCGAGGCGTTTCTGCCGGGTTCCCAGGTGGATGTCGGACAGGTGCATGACCTGGAGGCCTTCGTGAATAAGGAACTGGATCTGAAGATCCTGAAAATCAACAACGACCGCAAGAACATCGTGGTCTCCCGACGCGAGCTGCTCGAAGCCGAGCGCGCCAGCCGACGCGCCACGTTGCTGGAGGAGCTCCAGCCCGGCCAAATCCGCAAGGGCATCGTCAAGAACATCACCGACTTCGGCGCGTTCGTGGACCTCAACGGCATGGATGGTCTGCTGCACATCACCGACATGAGCTGGGGGCGCGTGACCGATCCGCACACGGTCGTGCAGAAGGACCAGGAAATCGAGGTGATGATTCTGGACGTGGACAAGGAGCGCCAGCGCGTCTCCCTGGGCCTCAAGCAGAAGGAAGGCAACCCGTGGGACACCGTGGAACTCAAGTACGCCCAGGGGACCAAGGTGCACGGCAAGGTCGTCAACGTCATGCCCTACGGCGCCTTTGTGGAGCTGGAGGAAGGCATTGAGGGCCTCATCCATGTCACCGAGATGAGTTGGACCAAGAAGGTCAACCGCGCCGGCGATGTGCTCAACATCGGCGACGAGGTGGATGCCGTGGTCCTGGCGGTTCACAAAGAGGAACGCAAAATCTCCCTGGGTCTGCGTCAGGCGCAGTCGAACCCGTGGGAACTCATCAAGGAGAAGTACCCGAAAGGCACCCGCATCAAGGGCAAAGTCCGCAACATGACCGGCTACGGTGCCTTCGTGCAGATTCAGGACGACATCGACGGCATGATCCACGTCTCCGACATGAGCTGGACGCGCAAGATCAACCATCCGTCGGAAATGCTCCAGAAGGGCCAGGAGGTCGAGGCCGTGATTCTGGACGTGGATGCCGAGAACCAGCGCATCAGCCTCTCCATGAAGAAGCTCACGGATGACCCGTGGCAGGACATCCAGAAGAAATACAAGGTCGGCGACGAGGTGGAAGGCAAGGTCACCAAGCTGGCCTCCTTCGGTGCCTTCGTGGAACTCGATGGCGGCATCGACGGCCTGATTCATATCTCCGAGCTCTCGGATGACCGCGTGAGCCGCGTGAAGGACATTGTCCAAGTCGGCCAGACGGTTAAGGCTCGCGTGAAGAACATCTCCACCGATGAGCGCCGCATTGGCCTCACGATGAAGACGGACGGCAACTTCAATGCGGAACCCGCCAAGCCCACGGCTGGCGCGACCTTCGCCAGTGCGCCGTCGGATGCGAGTGGCCTCGGCGGCCTCGGCGGCATCCTGGATGACGCCTTCAAGAAGGCCGACACCATTGAAATCAATGGCGAGGCTCCGGCGGAGGACGAACCCAAGACGGAAGAGTAACCCACCACAGCCTACTAAGCTGAAAGCAAAAGCGGCGGGCCTGAAATTTCAGGTGCGCCGCTTTTTTATCCCCTGGTGCCATGTCCACGCTGACACGGGGAAGACGCGTTGGGCGCGGAGCACGCCCTGCCAAACCTGGCAGCCGCGCCGCCGGCGCGGCATTCAAGAACCTTCTCTTCGCAGAATGGCGTTCTGCCAAGTTCCTGA
>JAFYIW010000083.1 GCA_017538465.1 Victivallales bacterium | reverse complement strand
TGCTCAACAGCTTTGCGGAGTTCGAGCAAAGTGGCCATGGCTCGACTCTGGAGCAACTGCTGGAACAATTCACGCTCATGGATGCCAACGACCGTGCCGAGGAAGAAAAGAATCCCCAGGATGCCGTGACGCTCATGACCGTGCATGCCGCCAAAGGGCTGGAATTCGACACCGTGTATGTCGCTGGAATGGAACGCGACCTCTTCCCCCACGAACGCGCCCTGGCCGAAGGCAACGAAGCCGAGGAACGACGGCTCTGCTATGTCGCCATCACCCGCGCCAAACGGGAACTCTACCTCACCTACGCGGAAAAGCGCCGAGACGGCAAGGTGATGCGCCCCCACTCGCCATCGAAATTTCTCGACGAACTCCCCGAGGAGTGTGTGCATTTCTGCAAGCCCGACGACCTCTATGTTCGCCTCTCCGGCAACGACGCGGCCGCTTTTCTGCTGTCATAGTTCCCCGGGCGAGGCGGGACTTTCGACTTTCCCTTTCTCATGCCCACCTTTCTTGTCATCCTAGCCGGAATCTCCTGGGGAATGCTGGGGATTTTTCTGCGCTTTCTTTCCCGCGGCGGCCTCTCCGCCATGGAAATCTGCGCCCTTCGAAATATCGGCACTACAATGATTTTAGGCATTGCATTGACGATTAGCCACCGGCCGTGCCTTCGTATCCGTCGAAAAGATTTATGGTGTTTCATCGGAGGAGGTTGCATCAGTGTACTGCTCTTCAACTACTGCTATTTTCTGACGCTCCAGCGTACCTCCATCGGCGTGGCGGTCACTCTCCTATACACCTCGCCCATCTTCATCGCATTGCTTGCACGAATCCTCTTCCACGAGCCGTTTACTTGTCGTAAATCCTTGGCACTAATATTGATGTTCATTGGATGCGCACTGGTCTCCGGAATCGCCGACGGGAAGCCCGCGCTCTCTCTGAGCGGTATGCTCACGGGGTTGAGCAGTGGACTTTGCTATGCGCTCTACACCATCTTCGGACGCTATGCGCAAAAGCGCGGCTACCCCACTGCCACCATCACCTTCTGGAATTTCCTCTGCGCGGCACTGGCCAGCTGCCTCCTCCCGCGCTGGGACTTCGTCGCCGATGCATTCACGCAACAGCCGATGCTCTGGCTGTGGGCCGCCGCGCTGGTCGGCGTCTCGACGATTTTGCCCTATTGTTGCTACACCGCAGGATTGGCACGCATGGAGGCCTCACGCGCCGCCGTGCTGGTCGCCGTCGAGCCGATGGTCGCCACTCTATCTGGAATCCTCCTCTTCCACGAGCGCCTCAGCCTCGCCGTCTCCTGCGGAATCCTATTGGTGCTGAGCGCCATCCTCGTGCTGCAAATCCCCCTGAAAAAGAGCGGAACGACTGGCGACTCCTGAATCAAAGTGTATAGTACAAGTGTGCACTTGAAACGCACACTTCAACTGTTCACTTCAGAGAAAAGGAGGTCAATATGGTAGCCAGCGTCTTGGATTTGCGCACGAAAATGAAGGACATTATGCAGGCCTTGGACCGAAACGAGAAGGTCACTTTGACCCGAAGAGGAAAGCGTTTCGCCGTCATCGTCCCCTACGAACTCACGCAAGAAACGGATTTGAAGGTCGAAGACAGTCCCTGTTTTGGGATGTGGGCGGATCGCGAGGACATGGCGGACCCCGTGGCATACGTGGAGAATCTGCGCAAGGGGAGGTTCGAGGATGCTTTTTGATACCGATGTCTTAATCTGGATGTTCCGGGGGATGAAGAAGGCTGCACAACTTGTCAATGCCACACCCAAACGCCAGCTTTCCATTATCAACTACATGGAAATCCTGCAGGGTGCAAAGAATAAATTTGAGCAAGTCTCATACAAGCATTTCTTCTCGCATTACCATTTTGACATCCTTCCTGTCACGGAGGCCATCTCCCATCGCGCCTCCATCCTGATTGAGGAACACTCCCTCTCCGGCGGGCTTCATGTCACCGACGCCCTGATTGCCGCCACCGCCTGCGAGCATCGCCTCACGCTGTGCACAGCGAACCAGAAGCATATAAAGAGCATCGCGGGACTGGATTTCAAGGTATTCGACCCCGGCGACTCCTCCTCAGCCGAATAGCGCCTCGCAATGGACAACTGGTTCCTTCTCATCCTTAGCTCCGCGCTCTCGCTGGGCTTCTATGACTTCTGCAAAAAGCACGCCGTAAATGCCAACCACGTGATGACCACGCTCTTCTGGGCGACCGTCGCGGGCTCCGTCATCATCGTGGGCGCCGTCGTCCTCACCGGCAGTTTTTCGCGGCTCTTCTTCTGTCCCTGGCGCGAGTGGTGGCTCATCCTGCTCAAGTCCGCCATCGTGGCGACCAGCTGGGTGGCGGGATACTTCGCGCTGCATGACCTGCCCATCTCCATCGCCGCTCCCATCCGCGCCTCCTCGCCCGTCTGGGTCGCCCTCGGCGGCATCTGCCTCTTCGGAGAACGCCCATCCCTCCCGCAGCTACTTGGCATGGCGGTCGTCTTCATCGGATATTATCTCTTCAACAACATCGGACATCAGGAGGGCTTCTCCTGGCGCAGCCGCGGCGTGAAGATGGTCATCGCCGCCACCCTCGTCGGCTCGGGAAGCGCCCTTTACGACCGATTCCTAATGCACACATTGCAGCTGGACGCCAATCGAGTTCAGCTGCACTTCGCCATTGACCTGGTGCTGATTCTTGGCGGCGTGCTCCTCGTGCAGAAAACTCTGCCCCTCCTGCGGGAAGAGACGAAATTCCAATGGCGCTGGTCCATCCCCGCCATCGGAATTTTCCTGGCTGTCGCGGACTGGACCTTCTTCCACGCCGTCGCCTCAGCCGAAGCTCAAATCAGCATTCTGGGCATTCTGCGACGCCTTTCCGTGGTGGTATCTTTTGCCCTGGGCGCCTGGCTCCTCCACGAAAAACACGTCCGAAAGAAGCTCTGGGCACTGGTCTGTATCCTTGCCGGTGTCCTTATTCTGGGAATATTCAAATAGCTTTAGGTGCCGCCCTCTTGGGGAACAAGCCATCAAAAAACGGCGGCGAAACCGAAGCTTCGCCGCCGCTGGACATTTCAACTCAAGTAGGTCAAGCACCCGTTACAAGATGGTACCGACATCAATGTAGTTGTTCTCGTCGCTGCCCCAGGCGCAAGGCGACCAGTGCTGCCAATTGAGGCGCATAAGAGCGCCAGTCCACATGCCAAACTGCTTGGCCTTGAGGGTAGCCACGTGTCCATCACCGAAGGCGATGTTGCCGGAACCAGTGTGCGCCTCGTTCATCGGAACCCACCAGTTGCCCGCCGTTCCAGGATGGCTCGGATTCGAGAAGTCCATGCCGATGAAGAAGCTGCGTGCCGCCCAGCTGTCATTCAACGC
>JAFYIW010000082.1 GCA_017538465.1 Victivallales bacterium | reverse complement strand
GGAGCCGCCGCGCGGCGGAGGAGCATTTTACCATTGCCTCTCAACGTTTCCAAGAACAGTCGCAGACGACATGGCGGGCACGACTCGTCCAGCAACTTGAGCAGCTGGAACGCGACGCACCGACGCTTGATCTTCAACTCGCATTACTTGGCGAGTCCTCCCACGCCGATATACTCTCCGAAGTCCAGAAGCGACTGGACGACGGAGATCTGGAAATCGCCACGCGCCTCCTGCAACAACGCCACGACGCGTTGGTCGAGCTGGCCACCAGACACTGCCCGACCGACTCTGCTGATTTTCTAACCAATGCGCAGGGCTGGGGCTACCTTGATTCGCCATTGGGAGCCTATCTGCCAGATGACAAGCGCGAAGCGTTGGCCACTCAACTGACATGCGAGGTCTCCAAGCTGGCATCATCGGATGATCCGCGTCCAGGTTTTGCTTTCATAGATTACGCATTCAACAACTGCTACCTGACCTTTGTCCCGCCAGGCGGTTTTCGTTCTCCCACTACCCACACCATCCATCAGTTGGACTATCCCTACTGGATCTTCACCACAGAGGTCAGCGCCGAACTCTTCAGCCACCTAACCCGCCTGCCCCTTCGCATCCCCTTGACTCAGGCGGCGGAATATCTTTCATGGAATGACCAATTGCTTTTCTGCCGACTCCTCAACGACAGACTAACCCTAAGCCACGCCCTGCCATCTGGCTATGCCATCCGAATTCCCACCGAAGCGGAGTGGGAATTCGCCGCACTGGGTGGCTGGGCCAACATCATACCGCCAGAACACGAAATCCCCAACGCCGCCGCCAATGTTTCCTCTGGATTTGGCACACCCAATCGGCTGGGCATCTTGAATCTGGATGACAATCTTGCGGAGGTGGTCACGCCCTATCCTGAAATGCCACCGAAATACCCTCGTGCATCCATGGTGCGGGGTGCTGACTACCGTTCGCCACATAGCGGAATCGAATTCCGCTTTGATTATCTACATGATCAATGTCACCGCTGGGGTGTCGGCATTCGTCCCGTCCTGGCCCCCACGCCAGCCGACTACTATGATACGGAATGGTTCCGAGGCCCCGAAATCCCCCACGTCCTCATCGATGGCAAAACCTATGCTGGATTCACCACCATCCATGCCACGCTTACCTGGCAAGCGGCGATGCAACTCGCCCAAGACCTCGGCGCAAGTCTTCCAGCAACCACCGACCTGACAGAACTCCAGACGATCTATCAAAGCCTCGGATTGGTTAGCGACTATCCATGCCACCTCGCCATCCAATACCAAGAGAATGCCTGGCATCGCCTGGCCGACGGAACGACACTCTCGATGCCCAAACTTCGGGATGTCGATGCGATGCACGTCTGCCTTGGCGCATCCACCCTGGGCTTCCGCGTCATCACGCCGAATTCAGAAGCGCCTATCTTCCTAATGCAGTGGGATTCCCAAGAGGATTTCGAACAACGTGGCAAGTTCTTTCTCCAACGGGCGGTGATTCATTCCTTCGAGGCGGATGGACGGCATTTTGCGGTCTGCCGAGCCCCTTTCCCTGGCTACGCCATTCGCTCTTTTGCAGAATTCCTGGGACTGAAACAACCCGTCCTGGATTATACGCCAGAATCTCTTCAGGCAATCCTTGCGCAATTGCCTGAATCGTACAACTGCGCCTTGGGACCTATCCGCTTCTATCAACAATGGGAACAGCCCGACGGCTCCCCGCTGACCCTTGATGTCCCTGAAATCCCCAAGGAAAAAAGAATACTATACGCCTCGCCTTCTCTCAGCGTGCTGGCCGCTTGCAACGGCGAACTGTTTCCAGCCGAAAACATCGACTGTTTCCTCGTGGAACTTGAGTGACGACGACGAGGCGACGACAACCCAAACCTATCTCACATCCTACATCTCACATTTCACATCTACCCTTTCTGGCAGGTCCTGGAGGCCTGGAGGCCTAAACTTTAAACTTTTAAACTTAACGATATAATTCCCCAACAAAACGGGGGAGGAACCCTTAGGCTCCTCCCCCTTTCTGTTTCAAGATGGCTTCCTGGAATTACTTCTGGCGCTTGTCGATGACGTGCTTGGTCTTGCCGTCACAACGCGCGATGGCACCAGGCTCGGCCAGGGAGACCTTCGCGGAGATGCCGACCATCTGCTTGATCTTCACATGGATGGCACGGGCCAGACGATTCTGGCCCTCTTCTCCGGCGGCGATCACGTCGGGAGTGACCTCGACGCGAATCTCCAGTTCGTCCATCGCGTGTTCGCGGGTGACGATGAGTTCGTAGTGCGGAACCACGCCCGGCATGCCCATGACTAACGACTCGACTTGCGACGGGAAGAGGTTCACGCCGCGGATGATGAGCATGTCATCGCTGCGGCGACGGATGCGGTCCATACGAACCAGCGTGCGTCCGCACTCGCACTTCTCGTAGTGCAGGCAGCTGATGTCGTGGGTGCGGTAGCGCAGGAGCGGCATCGCCATCTTGTCCAGCGTGGTGAGCACCAGTTCGCCTTCGGTTCCAGGAGGCAGCACCTCGCCGGTGTCGGGGTCGATGATTTCGGGATAGTAGTGGTCCTCGAAGATATGCAATCCGGAATGGCACTCGCAGTCACCTGCGACGCCAGGCCCCATGATTTCGGAGAGTCCGAAGATGTCATGGGCCAGGATGCCGGAATTCTTCTCGATGAATTCGCGTTTCTCGTCCGTCCAGGGCTCGGCCCCGAAGAATCCATGACGAAGTTTGGTGGTGCGCAGGTCCAGACCGATCTTCTCGGCGACCTCCATCACATGGATGAAGTAGGAAGGAGTACAGCAGATGGCAGTGACATTGAGGTCCTGAATCATCATGCACAACTTCTCGGAGTTGCCGCCGCCCATCGGAATCACCGTGGCACCAATCTTCTCCATGCCCTGGTGAGCGCCCATGCCGCCAGTGAAGAGGCTGTAGCCGTAGCCGATCACCGCAATGTCCTGGTTGGAGCAACCGCCCATCAGGAAGCATCGCGCGGTCGTCTCGCTCCAGATGTCCAGATCGTCCTGCGTGTAGGTCACCACAATCGGTTTGCCGGTGGTGCCGCTGGAGGCGTGGATGCGCACGATTTCCGTGTTCGGAACTGCGTTCAGCCCATACGGATAGGTGTCTCGCAAGTCCGTCTTCTGGGTAAAGGGGAACTTCGCCAGATCCGATAGTTGACGGAGGTCTGTGGGCTTCACGCCCAATTTGTCCATCGCCTTGGTGTAGAACGGGCTGTGCTTGTACGCATGCTGCAGAATGAACTGCATGCGACGAAGCTGCAACGCCTCCAAGACTGGACGACTGACGAAGTCTTTGAGATGAAGGTCGGAAATCATGGGGATTTTTCTTGGTTGATGAGACAAACACCGAATGGGACACTCATCCCACGGCAATCGAAAAGGCAAATTACATACTGTAGCCGATATATTGCAAATCGCCAATTATCAAGTGGATTCTTTTAAAAGAATATCCCTTTTTCGGCCCATATTTCTGAAAAAACTGTCCAAAATTGTCCAACTAAAGGGAATCCATCGTCTTGAAGAAGGTCTTGGCATAGTTCGTCAATTCAGTCCTCGGATGGAGCTTGAGGAATTCCTTGGCGGTTTCGGTGACCTTCGGGCCTGCGCCCTTGGGCAGGAGCAACCCCGCCTCCGAACTAAGCTTCTTCATTTCCTGGACATACTTTTCGCGGGCGAGGATGGATGCGGCCGCGACGGCGATATCCGCCTCGGCCTTCGGATGCTCGTCCAGCATGATTTTGCTCCCCCGTTCCATCAATGCGCGATGGACAAGGTTTCCCTGTCCGAATTGGTCGGAGATGGCCCGAGGGCAATCGGGTGCCTTCTCCAGGAGATTCTCCAACGCACGGGCGTGTCCCCAAGCGAGAATGCGATTCAGATTGCCGATTTTTCCATAGAGCTGATTGAGTGTCGCGGGGCTGATGGTGATGATGCAGAAGCGTCCCTGGAGGATGGCATGGATTTGCCGGGCAATGGCAAACATCGCCTGGTCGGAGGAAATCATCTTCGAGTCCTTGACGCCGACCTCCAGAAGTTTCTGGGCCGTCTCCCTGGCGGTGAAGGCGCAGGCGATCACGAGCGGACCGAAGAAATCGCCCTTCCCCGACTCGTCAATGCCCGCATGTGGTTCAAACATCTGGGGATTCTCCTGCTCGCTCCAGACTCCCTCGTAACCCAGGCGCGCTTCATGGAGAACCTCCGGCTCTAAAACATACAGCACCAAATCCTGTGTGCCGCTCCCCTGAATCACGACTTTTCCGGAGTGGTAGGCCGCCACGCTGGTATGCTCCTTCTGCGCCTTCCAATGACCATACGCAAGTTCGGAGAAGGTCCACCCGCTTGACTCCAGCTTGGCCCGAAATTGCGCTATCTGCTCCGGCGTGAGCTTCACGACATGGGAGGTGACTTTCTGGGGAGCTTTCGTGGGCATGGCTATCGCTCCTCCTGGGAGTTTGCGGGCGGCCCAACAGGCGTCTCCTCGGATGAGGGAGGAGAAGACGGCACCTCTGGCGTCTCCCCGAGGTTGGACCTCACTCGCCCTGCATGGCGTTTCAGACACCTCGCAAGGGTCCATCCTGCCCAGAACATCCCCAGCAAAAGGACAAACCCCACCGGCAAAGCCACCAGCAGCCGCCACGCCGAACTCCAACTTGCGGGAGGTTCCGGTGGAGGCGAGGATACAATGATGTCCAGCAGGAAAAGCATTTAGGGTTGATTGATTTGGAAAAACTGGTGGTGGTCTTGCGCATCGCCCACCGGCTCGACTCGCGCTTCCGGGAAGCCGGCAAACTTGGTCCATTCCGTGGCCTCGTCCCCATGTCGTGCCAAAATCAAAAAGGCGTAGCCGTAATCCTGATAGCCCTGGAGAATCTCTGGATTCGCCAGATTAGCAGGCATATTCAGGAAAAGACCGCCTTTGCCAAAGCCTGGCAGACCATAAAG
>JAFYIW010000081.1 GCA_017538465.1 Victivallales bacterium | reverse complement strand
GTGCAGGACTGGGCACGAGTGAACCGCCAGGGCATCCCCAAGCGCGGCGAACTTTTCCAGCCGGAGACCAATCTGGAAATCGGCTGCTGGTATCTTGCCCATACGGGAAAACACTGGGACGGCTACGTTTCCCGAGACATTCTGCAGCTGGCGGAATACAACGCCGGACGCACCAAAGTCCTCAAGGACTGGGCCCCGGAATCCCCCGACCACCCCATTACCCTGGAGCAAATCACCTATCCTGGAACCCAGAGTTATATTAAGCAGATTCTGGAACGCCGAGACTTCTACAGAATGGAGAAAGCCGGCGTCGCCAAACACTAACCACGCATGAAACCAACGACTTCCCCCAAAATAGCCACGCGCACGGGAATCAGCCAGGAGACGCTCCAGGCGCTGATGCTGGATCCCAATCCCTGCATTTCCTCCCTGGCCATGGAGCAGATGCTCCAGAACCCCGCCGAATGCGAACGGTATGTCGCCGAACATCAGGACACCAATGACCTCGCGTTGCGGCGATGCGTCCACCAGCTCGCCGGCTGCCTTCGCATGAAGGCGCTTAAGGAAAAATTCGTGTTCCTGTTCGAGCAGGGACAATTGGATGCCTGGGACGCCATGATGATGATTGACCAGCTCTATGACCAGCGCTCCTCCCGCAACTACCTGCGTGAGCTCGCCCAGGAGTTCTGCGCGGAGTTCCAGTCCGGCGGCATGATGAGTTTGCCTCGGGTGGCAAAACACATGGCCGACCGCAAATTCGCCACGCCGCACCATCCCATCCTGAACATCTTCCATTTCCTCATCGGAGACGTCCTGGAGAATCGCCAGGGCATTCCGGCAGTCCTATGCGTGTTGGCCAAGCAGCTCGCGCGCGCCCACGGACTGATTCTTCAGCTCTGTCTCGCCAACGGGAAGTTCTGCCTGATTGACGCGCACTACAATCTTGCCGACCCGACGGAGGAATGGAAAGTGACCAAGGCCAAAGGGCCGGATGACTTTCATCTGTGCACCAACCAGGAAGTCATCCGCATTTACCTGGCGCAAATCCTGGCCTCCTCCGTCATTGTCTGGGAGACTTTTGACGTGCATCTGTTCGCCAGTCTGCTGCTGCGCATTGACGGCGTGAGCCCTGACGCCATGCCCTACCCCTACGGGAAATTCCTGGCCCCCCCGCCGGACCCGGAACCCTAGCAACCATCCATGTCTCGCCGCATTTCCTCATCCCCGCTGCCCTCCTCTCCGCCATTGGCGGTTCAGGTCATCTCCCTGGGCTGTGCAAAGAATCTCGTTGACGCAGAGGTCATGTGCGGCTGCCTGGCAACCCATGGCATCTGTTTGACCACCGACCCGGATGCCGCCGACTTTACGCTGATCAACACCTGTGGATTCATCCAAAGCGCCAGAGACGAGGCAGAGGCCGCCATCCGGGATGCCATCCGCTGGAAAAAGGACGGTCGCCGCAAGGCCCTGATGCGACGAATCATCGTAGGGGGATGCCTGGCCCAGCGCAGCGCACCCGAATACGCCGTGCGCTTTCCCGAGGTGGACTGCTTCATCGGCATAGACGCCGCGCCGCAAGTGCATGAGATCATTCTCCGGCTGGCCAGTCAACCGCCCTCTGGCACCCCTGAGATACTCGTCGCCGGCCAAGAGCCCGCGTGGCTATATGACGAGAAGACACCGCGCATTCAGGTCACCCCCCCCTCCTACGCATACATCAAAATCGCCGAAGGATGCAACCACCGGTGCTCCTTCTGCGCCATCCCGGGCATTCGCGGAAACCTGCGCAGCCGCGCACCGGAGTCCGTCCTGGCCGAATGCCGCCAATTGCTGGCCAATGGAGTCAGGGAGCTTGACTTGATTGCGCAGGACACCACCGCATACGGCTTCGACCTGCAGCCACGCCAAACGCTCGCCGGCCTGCTGAGGCAAATCGAGGAGCTTCCAGGCGATTTCTGGGTGAGAATCCTCTACACCCATCCTCTTCACCTGACTCCAGACTTCCTGGCATTGCTGGGAAACGGCAGACATCTGGTGCCATACCTGGATGTCCCCCTGCAGCACATTGCCGACCCCATTCTCAAGTCGATGCGGCGAGGCATGACCACCGCCGCCACGCGAGAACTGATGACGGGCATCCGCGAACGTTATCCCGGCATGGTCATCCGAACCACCTTCATGACGGGCTATCCAGGAGAGACTGACGCGGCCTTCCAGACGCTGCTCGCCTTTGTCCAGGAAATGAAATTCGACCGCCTGGGGGTCTTCGCCTACTCCCCGGAGCCGGGCACCCCCGCCGCGCAGATCCGAGAGGGGCTGGTTCCTGCCGAGGTCGCCGAGAGTCGGCGCCGGCAACTTCTGGAGCTGCAGAGAGGCATCTCCCGTCAAAACAACCGGGCGCTGGTTGGGAAATCCATGTCCGTTCTGGTCGAGAAACGACTTCGGAAGGGTCTCTGGTCAGCGCGCGGCATCGCAGATGCCCCGGAAGTCGACCCAACTGTCTTCATCCATGTTGACCACGACCGTCTCCTAAAGCCCAATTGCTTCGTCACGGCACAGATCACCCAGGCTGGCGAGTATGACCTGAAAGCCCGTTTGCCGCAACCGACGCCTCCCCCATAGGAAATCCGCGGTCCCGGCCCTGTCTCGCCACCCTGGGCCGCTTTGACTCCACTCCATGCGCCG
>JAFYIW010000080.1 GCA_017538465.1 Victivallales bacterium | reverse complement strand
CTCTCCATTGCAGAGAAGAGTCGCAGCATCATGGAACCGGACGGAACAATCACCATCAAGAAGCTCTTCTACCTGCTCCGCGGACTGCTCGCCGCAAGATGGTGCTGCCACTTCCAGACGATGCCGCCCGTGCTGTTCACGGAGATGCTCCGCCCCGAAATCCTGACGGACAAACTGATGCTCGACATCCAGAGCCTGCTTCGGCAAAAACGCGAAGCCAAGGAAAAGGCGCGGCTCTCCTTCCCTGCCGAGATGCTGACCTTCTACGACCTCACGATGCGCGAATGCAAGGAGAAGACCGCAAAGCTCACGCCGAGGCATCTGCCAAGGCAGATTTTGGACACAGTGTTTCGCAAATGGTTGAAATGGAATGAGTCCCAATGAAGATTGACGTCGTCCCATGGCGGTTCTTCAAGAAAATCAGCTACTCCCATCAGGAGCGCGAAATCCTGGACAGGTGCCGCGTCATCTCCATCCTGGATTCGGACGGTCCGTTTGGCCGCTCACCATTCTCGCCGGACATGCGTCTCTCCCCGCACCTGCTGACGCTTCGCTTCGACGACTATGCCGATAGCGGCCTTGCGGATTCCATGGGGGCGGAGCTCTGCGGGGCCGACGACATCAGGAGGATGGTCAAGTTCGTGAAGGACGACGGCCTGCCGCTGTACGTGCACTGCGCGGCGGGCGTCTCGCGTTCAGGGGCAGTTGGCGTCGCCTTTGACGAGCATTTCAATTTGCGTCTGGGAAACGAGGCCGACCATGCATACTTTCTTGAGAGGAATCCCGGACTGAATCCGAATCCGCTGGTGCTGAGTCTTCTCAGGGAGGCGCTGGAGAAGACATTAGCCGATGATTTATAGCAACATTTGTAACTTTGAGGATGGGATGAAAGGACCATTTGTTCTGGCGGTACTGTTGATGTGCATGATTGGTTTCGCGCAAGGCGAGAAGAATGCAAACAAAGGCAGGCAGGCCTGCCAGGAAAAGTTTGAGGAGGCGACCCGACTGGTCAAAGCGGCGTCAAGGCTAGTTTGTGAAGCTGACAGCACGGACATCCTGCTGTGGGAGGGCAATTCATTCTTGGAGGACGTAAATGCCATCCTCGACAGCGAAGAGAGCTGCATAACCGGCGGCTTGTTCGAGCACAGGGAATACAAGGTCGTTTACGCAGATGAGAACATCGCCAGTTTCCGGCTGGAGAAAACGACCTATACTGGCGGAATGCATCCCAACATGGTGGTTGCAGTCGGAACGGTGGTGCGGGGACGAAAGGAGTTCCCACTCAAACTGGAGGATATCATGACCCCGGAGCAGATTCCGCAGATGACCGCGCTGATCCGCCAGGCGCTTCGAAAACATTTCGCGGCGAACACCGATGATGAATTGGACAAGCATCTCAGCCGCACCAACAAGCCAGAGCCGACACAGAATTTCTACTATGACGACAAGGGTCTGCATTTCGTCTATAACGAATACGAGATTGCATGTTATGCGACGGGGATGATTGATGTCTGCATCCAATGGCCGAGACCGTTGTGTGCGCTGGAAAGACCACAGGGCGATGGCAAAGGGGAAAAAACCGGAAGGGCAAATCGGCAGGACGGAAGCCGTCCACAATGACATAGGAGACGGGACATGGGAAGAGTCTGGACAAGGAAGGCGACGGAGAAGGCGAACCTGCGCAATGGCACATTGGTCATTCCAGAGGGCGTGGAGAAGATCGCGGCCAGGGCCTTCGCGGACTGCGAGGGGCTGGTCGGCGTGCAGATCCCGAAAAGCATCAGGGTAATTGGAGAAGGCGCGTTCTGCAACTGCGGTTTCATGGAATGGGTACACATTCCCGAAGGCGTTGAGACAATCGGCAAGGAGGCGTTCATGGACTGCGGATTCCTGGCCAATGTGGAGATTCCGGCCAGCGTAGAGGAAATCGGGGCCGAGGCATTCGAAAGTTGTGGTCTGCTGGAAACCGTGACCTTCAAGGGAAACGCCATCCGCTGCTTGGGCAGGCATGCGTTCCGCTACTGCCATTCCCTGGAGCGGGTCGCCATCCCGGAAGGCGTGACATCCATCGGCAGAGGATGCTTTGACGGCTGCCGTGAACTGCGTAGCGTGAAAATCCCGTCCAGTGTGAGGGAAATCGGCGAGGCGGTTTTCCGCGGCTGCGAGAAATTGCCCGAAGTCTCCATTCCCGCCGGAGTAACGGAGATTGCCGACTGCCTGTTCAGAGACTGCCATCTGCTGGAACGCGTCACCCTTCCCACAGGAGTCGTGCGAATCGGGACTAATTCCTTCTATGGATGCGGGCTGCTGCGGGATGTATTCCTGCCTTGCCATCTCAAGGAAATCGGGACGGGGGCGTTCACCGACTGCCGTTCGCTTTGGAACATCAACATTTCGGAACATCTGGAGAAGATGGGGTCGCATCCCTTCACGGGCTGCCTTCTGCTGCAAACCGCCATCGCCCATGACGGACGGCTTGTCTATTGGCCAAGCCTCAGCGTGGGGGCGTTCACCGTTCCCGACGGCATCACGGAAATCGGCGAGGAGGCCTTTGCGAATTGCACATTAAA
Organism: Victivallales bacterium; assembly: GCA_017538465.1. Taxonomy (GTDB): domain Bacteria; phylum Verrucomicrobiota; class Lentisphaeria; order Oligosphaerales; family Oligosphaeraceae; genus RGIG1601. The sequence continues at coordinate 6,879 of JAFYIW010000080.1, read as the reverse complement.
TGAAGTCACCATACCCGACAACGTGACGCGAATCCGCATGGGGGCCTTCCGCGAATGCAGGGCTCTGCGGAAGGTAAGGCTTCCCGACGGGCGGAAGAAAATCGAGACGGGGACATTCCAGGACTGCGTGGCCTTGCAGGAGGTGTCCATCCCGCCAAGCGTCAAGTCCATCGGCGACAATGCGTTCGGCGGCTGCACGTCCCTCAGGGCAGTGGACATTCCGGGGCGAAACGTGGAGATAGGGAGGGGGGCGTTCAGGGAGTGCTCCGCGCTGGCAAGTGTGAACCTGCCCAACTATGTGGCCTCCATTGGACAGTGGGCTTTCCACGAATGCTCTTCCTTGAAAGGGCTGAACATCGAAGGCGAAATCAAGGAAATCCACGACGACGCGTTCTGGGGATGCACCTACGTCTCTCCAGAGAAGATTCTCCGACATTCGCTGAAAATCGGCAGGAATCCGTTTGTCAGATGCGAGGGGCTGGAGAAGCCGCTTGTCAGAGATGGCGTTCTGATAGCCTGGCCATGCAGCCATGTGGGAGAGGCGGTTGTCCCTGAAAGCGTGACGGCAATCGGCGACAAGGCCTTCGACGAGTGCAATCGCATCACCAGAGTGGTTCTCCCCAATGGTCTGTCCGACATCGGCGGAAATGCCTTCCGCAACTGTACGGCTCTGGAAAACATCGAGCTTCCAGACGGCTTGAGAAAAATCGGCAATGGCGCATTCGTGGGTTGCACGTCCCTGCGGAAAGTGTCCATTCCCGACAGCGTGATGGAGATTGACGACGGGGCCTTCTGCAATTGTACATCGCTGGTCAGCGTGAACATCCCCGACGGCGTGGACAGGATTGGAAAGGCGACCTTCCAGCTCTGCCGCTCGCTAAAGGGCCTGACGCTGCCCGACAGCATCAGGAGAATAGAATGCAATGCCTTCTGCCACTGCACCTCGCTGAAACGCATTGTCATCCCGCCGGGCGTGGAGGTCATTGCCCAGGTCGCGTTCCAGGACTGCACCAGCCTTGCGGAGGTTGTCATACAGGACGGTCCGGAAATCATCGGCGCGATGGCCTTCGAGGGCTGCAAGTCGCTGGTCGAAGTGGAGATTCCCGAAGGCGCAAGCATCATCGGCGAGGAGGCGTTCGCACATTGCTCCTCTTTGAAGAAGGTCAGGATTGGCGAGGGCGACGGCGAAATAATGGATTACGCCTTCCTGGAATGCGAGGCGCTGACCGACGTGTCTATCGGCAATGGTTTTGCCGTGATTGGCGAATGCGCATTCAAGGACTGCACCCATTTGGCGCATGTTAGACTTCCAGGCGACCTTAGAATTATCAAGGATATGGCTTTTTTCAATTGCAAGTCCCTTGTCGGCGTGGAAATTCCCGGCACCGTGGTAGAAATCGAAAAGTGCGCCTTCGGCGGTTGCGAATCGCTCTCCCGCGTGGTCATTGCTGTCCACGAGGAGCATCCCGCCAGGAAAATCAAGATTGCCGACGATGCCTTCGATGGATGCAAAGTGCCTTCTGAAAAAATGGTTAAAAGGAGGTATGCGGAATAAGGAGACGGTGAGACAGCTCTCCAAAGAACTGCTCCAGCGCAACCACGCCAAGGTAATGTATGAACGGAAGTCCACGGAGGGCTTCGGCAGCTGTTAGCAGAGCTATATTTTCCACTTGTACCGCCGTGAAGCAGGTCTGGCAGTGCAGCCCTGCACGGCAACGACTGCGTATTTCGCATTATGACAGAGTCAACCAACAACCGCGAGACCCTGGCCAGTCGGCTGGGCTTCATCCTTCTTTCCGCCGGCTGCGCCATCGGCCTGGGCAATGTCTGGCGTTTCCCGTTCATCGTGGGCCAATATGGCGGCGGGATCTTCGTCTTTTTGTACCTGTTCTTCCTCCTCATCCTGGGCTTTCCCATCCTGATGACGGAGATGGCCGTGGGACGCGCCGGTCAGGCGAATCTAGTAGGCTCCTTCCGAAATCTCGCCACCCGCCATGCCGCCGTCTGGACATGGCTGGCGCGGATCATGATCAGCGGCTGCCTCATCCTGATGATCTACTACACCGCCGTCTCGGGATGGCTCTTCTCCTACGCGGGGTATTATGCAAGAGGCTCGCTGGCCAACTGCGCCACGCCGAACGAATATGGCGCGTTCTTCAACGGGCTCCTGGCCTCGCCCGGACGCTCCGCCGCATATATGCTTCTGGCGGTCGCCCTGGGCACCGTCATCTGCTGGTTCGGCTTGAAAAATGGAGTTGAGACGACCGTAAAATACATGATGGGGGCACTGCTCGTGCTGATGATTCTGCTGGCCGGCTTCGCCTTGACCACGCCAGGCGCCCGCGAGGGGCTGGCCTTCTATCTCAAGCCCGATTGGGGGCACTTCGTCCAGAACCCCCTGGAGACCACCTTCGCCGCCATGGGACAGGCCTTCTTCACGCTTAGCCTCGGCGTCGGCTCCATGACCATCTTCGGAAGCTACCTGAACTGGAAGAAATCCCTGGCCACGGAGTGCGCCTGGATCATCGCGCTGGACACCTTCGTCGCGCTCTGCGCCGGCCTCATCATCTTCCCCATCTGCAAAAGCTACGGCGTGGATGTCGCGCAAGGCCCCGGCCTGCTCTTTGTCTCCCTTCCCAACGCCTTCAGCAACATGATGTTCGGGCGCCTCTGGGGAACGCACTTCTTCATCTTCATGTCATTGGCCGCCCTCACCACCATCGTCGCCGTCTTCGAGAATCTCATCGCCTATCTTCAGGACGAACATCGATTTGGCCGCGCCACGGCCACTCTCGCCGTCGGAGCTGGCGTGGCGCTGCTCTCGCTGCCCTGCGTCTTCGGATACAACCTCTGGAAAAACTGCCATCCGCTCGGCGGGGATTCCACCATTCTTGATTTCGAGGACTTCCTCGTCAGCCAGAATCTTCTGCCGCTGGGGTCGCTCTGCCTCTGCCTCTTCGCCTTCGCCGCCATCGGCTGGGGCAAGCCCCGCTTTGTCGCCGAGCTGGAGTCCGGCCAGTCCTGGAAATTCCCCCGCTGCATCCTGGTTTACTGGCAATATCTTCTGCCGCTTGTCATCCTGGCGGTTTTCGCCATGGGCTATTGGCAGATGTTCTTCCATTAATGGCCGAGGCCATTTTCAATCCCTCATTCCATCCCGCGTCGCCAGGCCCCTTTTCTTCTCCCCGTGCTGCCCTTTCCCCCCATGGACCGCCATGTCGAGGTCACGGTTCCCCCCGCCGACGCGGGAACCGCGCTGCTGGACTATCTGACGGTGCGCTACAACTACCTTGACCGCCCCCAGTGGGCCGAGCAGCTCGCGATGGGGAAGCTCAAGGTGAACGGGAGCATTGCCCAGGCGGGCGCGGCGCTGAACGGGAACGACGTCATCTTCTTTGACGCGGCGGGCCTTTACGAGCAGGAAGTCTCCTGGGAAATCACCGTGCTGGAGGAGACCGAGGAATACATCCTCGTCAACAAGCCCGGCAATCTGCCCTGCCACCCCGCCGGGAGATTCTTCAACCACACCCTATGGGCCTGGCTCAGGCAGGCCCACGGACTCGCCAACATCCACTTCGTCAGCCGTCTGGACCGCGAGACCTCCGGAATTGTCCTGATCGGCAAAACGCCACGCTTCGCCGCCACGGCGTCGAAGATGCTTCATTCGCTGGGCATCGAGTCCCACAAGCGCTACGCCGTACTCGTCCATGGACGCTTTCCCGAATCGCTGACCGCGAATGGCTGGTTGATGAAGGACCCCGCCTCGCCGGTCTCCAAGAAGAAATGCTTCCGTTCCATCTGCGATGACGGAGACAGCGATTTCATCGAATTGCCGGATGACGACGAGGCGGTCACCGCCCACACCGACTTTCGTCGTCGGGGCTTCTACCGTCCGCCCAAGCCGGGAGAGAATCCCCGCAAATTCGTGCCGGACGAGCAAGGCGGCTTCTCCCTGCTGGAGGCGTCTCTGCACACTGGCCGGACTCACCAGATCCGCGCGACCCTCCGCAGTCTCGGCTATCCCGTCGTGGGAGACAAACTCTATGGTGTGGACGACCGGATTTTCCTGAAGTTCGCGGCCAGCACCCTCCAGCCGGAGGACTGGGAACGGCTGATTCTGCCAACCCAGGCGCTGCACGCCGAGCAGCTCTCCCTTCCACGTCTTGGCATCAACGCCATCACCCCGCCGCCTTTCGTCTAAGATGCCCTTGCGAATTTCCACGCAAATCTGCCATGTTCTTCTGTTGACGGCCATGTTGGCATTGGCCTGGATGCCATGCGCGGACGCCCGCGAGCCGGTGTCCCCAGGAAAGGCCCAACAGCTTCTATGGGCGCTGCCGACTGGAGCGGGCTATCGGCGACAGGATGGACTCCACGTGTTGTGTCTCCAGGCCAGCGACAAGGAGGACGAGTATGCCGTCGCGTCTATTGAACTCCCTGACGAAGGGGAGCCTTTTGTGCTGGTCACCGTTCGAGTCCATGCGTCTCCAGACGCCCGTGGCCAAGTCAAACTATGCCTGATGCACCAGCAGGCCACGACGCCACTGGTCGAGAGCCTGGCCGCCGCGGAATGCGCGGAAGACTGGAAGACCTTGCAGTTGTGGGCGAATGTCCGAAAACGACCGAAAACCGGGCACCTCCTGCTGGGCTTCAGCGGCACGGCGGGCGAGGCGTCCTTCGACCTGGACTCCCTCACGGTCTCCCATAGCCAGGGTCTCGAAATCCCCTTCGTGGAGCGGACGCCCCAGCTGGAACAGGACATCGCGACCCTCCGCGACCGGCTGCGCCAGCGCTATCTCCTGCCCCGCCGCGACGTCACCGAATTCCTTCGCCAATATCAGCCCGATGGCACCTTCTCCCAAGTCGATTATCAGTGCCAGAACCGCAGCCAGTGGCTGACCATGCGCCATCTTGACATCACGCTGTGGCTTGCCCAGGCCTGGGCCAATCCGGACTCGCCCAACTACCATGACGAGGAGACCGGCCAATGCATCACCGGCGCCTTCGCCTGGTGGACGCAGCACAATCCCCGTAATTCCAACTGGTGGTGGAATGAAATCGCGCTGCCCGTCCGCCTCACCCACATCATGCTGCTGGCGCCGGAGCTCATCCGCGCCGCCGACCGCAAAGTCGCCCTGCGGCTATGCCGATACATCTCGCTGCGTCATTACACTGGCCAAAACCTGGTCGATGGCGCCATCAACATCCTGGAGCGCGGAGTCGTCGAGGATGACCCGGCACTCATCACCGCCGGCATCCAGGCCATCCAGTCGGAGATCCGCCTCTCGCCGCCGCCAGGCACCCTGGGTGCCCTGGAGGGCATTCGCATGGACGGCTGCTACCATCAGCATGGCCCGCAAATCCAGTTCGGCGGCTATGGCCTGGGATTCCTGAACTGCATCGCCAGCTGGGCGGAAGTGTGGCAGGGGACGGTCTGGGCCCTTTCCGAAGAACAGTGGGAAATCATGCACCGCCTCGTCTTTGACGGGTATCAATGGATCCTCTGGAAAGGCCGCATGGACCTGCTGGCAGGTGGACGGCACATGAAGGGCGACACGGGAAAGAGCAAGGGCGACGCCACGCTGAGGCATCTGCGGGAATTCGCCGCGCTCGACCATGCTTCGGCGGAGTGTTATGAGCTGGTCGTTCGACGCAACGACCCCGGCCAGCCCAATGACCTCGTCGGCAGCCGGTGGTTCTGGAACTCCGACCTGATGGTCCATCGGCGCCCCGAATGGATGGCCGTGATGCGGGCCTGCTCGACCCGCGTGCATCCCATGGAGGACAACATCAACCAGGACTGCTCGCTGGGACGCTATCTCGCCGACGGCACCTGCCTTATCTACCGCCAAGGCGAGGAATATGTGGAGATGCCCGCCGTCTGGGACTGGACGCGTCTGCCGGGCACCACCCTTCCCGCCACTCCAGTCACCACCACGCAGAAATACCGCTTTACCCTAAGCGCAAATGGCATCCGGCAACGCGGAAACACCGCCTTCGTAGGGGGAGTCACCGACAGCACGCACGCCTGCGCCATCTACGTCATGAGCCTGGATGGCGTGGAGGCCAAGAAGGCGTATTTCTTCGACGAGGACGCCATCTACGAGCTGGGCGCCGGCATCACCTCCGCCTCGCCATACCCCGTGGCCACCACCATCAACTCCTGCCGACTTCACGGAGAGGTCTCGCAAGCTCCCGGGTGGGTGCATCATGACGGCGTCGGCTACATCGGCGAAGGCCTTCACGTGACGGCGGGAGACCGCACGGGCGATGAACGCATCCTGTCGGGCGCCGTCCTGGTGGAAAGCTTGAAGACACTGCCGGTCTTCCATCTGCAGCTCGACCACGGGATGCAGCCTCAGGACGCCACGTACTGCGTGGCCATCCTGCCGGGCGCCAGCCCCGAGGAGACCGCCCGACGCGACCTCTCCAACGTCCTGAGCAACACCCCGGAACTGCAGGCGGTGCAGCTGAAGGACGGCACGATCGCCGCCGTCTTCCACGTGCCCGGCACGCTTGGAGACTTCTCCACTGACGCGCCGGGCGTGTTCCTAATTCGCGGCCACGAGGTCCATGTCGCTGATCCCACCCAGCAACTCTCCACGATGACGCTTACGCTGGAGGGGCACCCCCGCACCATCATCCTTCCTGACGGCGACTTCGCCGGAACCACCGTCACCGTCAATTTCTGACCATGCACCACAGCACTTCCTTCAAACTATTCGCTCTGACTCTTCTGGCGTGCGCCTGGTTCTATTCGCCTGGTCTGTGGAATCAGACCGCCCGCCACGACTCCATCCGGGCGCTCGCCGAACAGGGGACCTTCTGCATTGACGACTATCTCCCCGACCCGGAGCACAACATCAACACCGGCGACTG
>JAFYIW010000079.1 GCA_017538465.1 Victivallales bacterium | reverse complement strand
GCGCGCCCTTCGAGGCTCGAGGTGAGAGGATGGGCTATGCACCGGAGCACGTCCCTCCCATTAACTGGGACGATGACTTGCCGTCTCGGCCATGCGATGATATTCCTGAAGCGAACAGATATCCACGCGTCCCGCGTCCACCGCCGAGTCGTCGAGGCCGTCGGCGGCCATCTGGAGGGCGGCGGTCGTCGTCGTTATCGGGAGTCCGAACTCAATGGCCAGCGAGCGCATTTTCGCGCCGTCATCGCCGAGGTCGGGGATGTTCACAATCCAGCCGATTTTCTTTTCGAGGATCAAATCGCGCAGATTCGGCCGTCCGGCAGAGAGCCGGAAGACGGCATGGCAGGGGATTTCATGTTCATAGAGCATTTTCCCGGTGCCCGCTGTCGCGTAGAACTCGAACTTATGGTTCGCCAGTTGCCGTAGGAACGGCAGCGCGGCCAACTTGTCCGCGTCACGGATGGAGATGAAGACGCCGCCTGAACGGGGAAGGCGATTTCCCGCCGCATCCTGCGATTTCAGATAAGCGCTCGCGGCGTCCGTGTCAAGCCCCATGACCTCTCCCGTCGATTTCATCTCCGGGGACAGGGTGATGTCCACGCCGGGGAATTTGGCAAACGGGAAGACTGCTTCCTTGAAGGCCGAATAGGGAATCTTCGGCGATGCGGTGAAGCCTTGGTCCCGCAGGCTCTTGCCCGCCATGCACAGCGTGGCGATTTTGGCCAATGGCGCGCCTGTTGCCTTGCTGGCGAACGGCACCGTCCGGGAGGCCCGCGGATTCACTTCAATCACATATAGCATGCCGTGCTGGACGGCGAACTGGATGTTCATCAGGCCGACGACATGGAGCGCCTTCGCCAGACGGCACGAGACCGCATGGATTTCCTCAAGCACCTCCGCCGAGATGTCCCGAGGCGGAATCGAACAGGCGGAGTCCCCGGAATGAATTCCCGCCTGCTCGACATGCTCCATAATGGCGCCGATGACGGTGTCCCGGCCATCGGACAGGCAGTCCACATCCAGTTCCTGGGCGTCGTTGAGGAATTTGTCGATGAGGACAGGATGCCCTTCGGAAATCTTCGTCGCCTCCGCCATGTAGGAGCGTAGCATCTTTTCCTGGCCGACAATCGCCATGGCACGGCCGCCGAGCACGAAGGATGGGCGGACCAGTACGGGATAGCCGATTGTCTGTGCGATGCGACACGCCTCGTCCGCATTTGCCGCCATCCCGCTCTGCGGTTGACGGATTCCGGTCTTCTGCGCAATCGCCTTGAAGGCGCCGCGGTCATCCGCGATGTCGATGTCCTCCGGCGGTGTCCCGATGATCGGCACCCCCGCCGCCGCCAGTGCGCTGGCCAGATTCAGCGGCGTCTGTCCTCCAAGCTGCACAATGACGCCATCGCATTTTTCGCGTTCATAGACATTCAGGACATCCTCTAGCGTCAGCGGCTCGAAGTAGAGGCGGTCGGCCGTGTCGTAGTCGGTCGAGACGGTCTCGGGGTTGGAATTGACCATGATAGTCTCGTATCCCACGTCCTTGAGCGCAAAGACCGCATGCACGCAGCAGCAGTCGAACTCGATGCCCTGGCCGATGCGGTTCGGTCCGCCGCCCAGAATCATGATTTTCCGTTTGCCGTCGGCATCCCGGACGGGTTCGTCGGCCTCGGCGTAGGTGGAGTAGTAGTAGGGCGTCGAGGCTTTGAACTCCCCCGCGCAGGTGTCCACCGTGCCATAGACGGGCTGGATGCCGTGCTGGCGTCGCAGGGCGCGGACTTTCATTTCGTCGAGCCCGAGGGCCAGCGCCAGCTGGCGGTCCGAATAGCCGAGTTCCTTGGCGTGCCTCAGGCAATCCGGTGCGTCGGAGACGGTCTGCTCGAAATCAACCAGTTCCGCCAGTTTGCGTAGATAGAACACATCAATGCCCGTCAGCGCATTGACCCTTTCCGGCGTCCAGCCCCGTTTCAGCGCCGCGTGAATCACATAGACGCGGTTTTCATTCGGCCTGGCGAGTTCCTCTTCCAGCGTCTCGTCCGGCAAGTCATCGAAAGGCTGCTGTTTGGTCTCCAGACCGAAACCCCAGTGGCCCGTCTCCAGCGAGCGCACTGCCTTCTGGAACGCCTGGCTGAAATTGCGTCCGATCGCCATCGCCTCTCCGACGGCCTTCATCTGCGTCCCCAGCGTCGAGTTGGCGGCAGGGAATTTCTCGAAGGTGAAACGCGGCATCTTGACCACGACATAGTCCAGGGCCGGCTCAAAGCAGGCTGGCGTATGCCTGGTGATGTCATTGCGCAGTTCGTCCAGCGTATAGCCGACGGCCAGGAGCGCCGCGATTTTGGCGATGGGAAATCCGGTGGCCTTGGAGGCCAGCGCGGAGGAGCGCGAGACCCGCGGATTCATCTCGATGATGAGCCGTTCGCCGTTTTGGGGATTGACCGCCCATTGGACATTCGAGCCGCCAGTCTGAATGCCAATCGCCCGCATGACATTGAGCGAGTCCTCGCGCATCGCCTGATACTCGCGGTCGGTCAGCGTCATGGCCGGCGCGACGGTGATGGAGTCGCCAGTGTGGACACCCATCGGGTCGAGGTTCTCAATCGAGCAGACGATCACCGACGAGCCGCGGCTGTCGCATACGACTTCCATCTCGTATTCCTTCCAGCCGAGCAGCGACTCCTCCACGAGCACCTCGTGATTCAGGCTCGCCTCCAGTCCGCGCTCCACGATGGCCCGAAATTCCGTCTCGTCGTGGGCGATGCCGCCGCCGGTGCCACCCAGCGTGAAACCCGGCCGCACAATCAGCGGCCACTTGCCGATGGCCTTTGCGATCACCTGGGCCTCCTTTAGCGAATGTGCAGACTCGGAGTTGGCGCTCTTGATGCCGATGCCTTCCATCGTGGCCTTGAAGAGCCGCCGATCCTCCGCACGGCTGATGGCCTCCGCATCTGCTCCAATGAGTTCCACGTGATAGCGCTTGAGGACGCCGCTCCGCCAGGCCTCCATCGCCAGGTTCAGCGCGGTCTGGCCGCCCAGCGTCGGCAGCAGGGCGTCGGGGCGTTCTCTGCGGATAATCTCGTGGAGATACTCCGCAGTCATCGGTTCCAGATAGGTGCGGTCTGCGAACTCGGTGTCGGTCATGATGGTCGCCGGGTTGCTGTTGAGCAGCACAAGTTCATAGCCCTCATGCTTGAGGGCCTTGCATGCCTGGACGCCGGAATAGTCGAACTCGCAGCCCTGGCCGATGACGACGGGGCCCGCGCCCAGCAACATAATCTTTTGGATGTCAGTACGCTTTGGCATAGAGGGAAGTTGAAAGTTAAAAGGGTAAAGGTAAAAGTTCAAGATCTCAGGTCCCGAAAGTCAGGTCCCAGGTCTCTGGTCTCAGGTCCCGAAAGTCGGGTTCCCCTGACTTTAACCTCTCACCTCTCACCTCTCACCTTTAAACTTGCTTTGACCAGTCCAACGAACAGGGGATGCGGCGCAAAGGGCCTCGACTTGAACTCGGGATGGAACTGGCATCCCACATAGAACGGGTGGTCGGACAACTCCACCATTTCCACGAGGGTGTCATCGGGGCTGATTCCGCTGATGGAAAGCCCCGCCGCCGCCAATGTGTCCCGATACGCATTGTTGAACTCGAAGCGATGGCGATGCCGTTCGGAGATCTGCCGTTGCCCGTACAGCTCCGCCGCTCTGGTGCCTTCCACCAGCGTGCACGGATAGGCCCCGAGCCGCATGGTGCCGCCCTTGCTGGCAATTCCGCGCTGGTCCGGCATCAGGTCGATCACGGGGTGCGTCGTCTCGGGATTGAACTCCGTCGAATCCGCGTCCGCATAGCCCAGGACATTCCTGGCGTATTCAATCACCATGCATTGCAGCCCCAGGCAAATGCCCAGGCATGGCATTCGATGCGTCCTGGCATACTGCAGCGCGGCGATTTTGCCCGCAATGCCCCGCGCGCCGAAGCCACCGGGCACGAGAATGCCGTCATAGCCCGACAGTTTCGAGCAGTCCGCCTCCAGCTCCTCCGCCTCCAGCATGTCGCACTCCACTTTGGTGTGCAATGCGATTCCGGCATGCGCAAAGGACTCGAAGATGCTCTTGTAGGCGTCCCGCAGCCCGGCGTATTTGCCCACCAGGGCAATCCGGCAGGTTCGTTCTGGATGGAGGACGCGGTTCAGCAGTTCATGCCAGTCATCCAGGTGGCTTTCATTGACCGGAAGCTTCAGCAGCCCAAGAACCTTCGCGTCCATTCCACGCTCCGCCAGTTCCTGCGGAACCTCGTAGATGGAGTGCTGGACGTCGCGCTCCTCGATCACGAATTCGTCCGGCACATTGCAGAAAAGCGAGAGTTTCCGGCGCTGTTCGGCCTCCATCGCGGTTTCCGTGCGGCAGACGAGCATGTCGGGGAAGATGCCGATGTTGTGGAGGATGCTCACCGACTGCTGGCTTGGTTTGGTCTTCATCTCGCCGACGGACTTGATATAGGGGACCAGCGTGAGGTGAATCACCATCGCGTTGCACGGACCGGCCTCGTTCTTGAACTGCCGGACGGCCTCCAGGAAGGGCAGCGACTCGATGTCCCCCGCCGTGCCGCCGATCTCCGAGATCACGATGTCGATGCCAGGTTTCGCCGCGCTGCGGATGGCCGTCTTGATCTCATCGGTGATGTGCGGAATCATCTGGACCGTTGCGCCCAGGTAGCCGCCTTCGCGTTCCCGCGCAATCACCGAGCTGTAGATTTTTCCGCTGGTGTAGTTGCTGTGTCGGTCGCAGTTCACGCCCGCGAAGCGTTCGTAGTGGCCGAGGTCCAGGTCGGTCTCTGTGCCATCGTCGGTCACATAGACCTCGCCGTGCTGGTAGGGCGACATCGTGCCCGGATCCACATTCAGATACGGGTCGAACTTCTGCATGGCGACCGTGTAGCCACGCGACTTGAGCAGGTATGCCAGACTCGCGGCGGTGATGCCCTTGCCGAGCCCGGAAACAACGCCACCGGTGATGAAGATGTGCTTGGTCATGAAAGAGTCCCTGAACCTTCTGTTGCCGAAAAATGCCCCTTCATCAGCTCCGCTTCCGATGCGCAGCCATCATCTCCCGGAACTGCCCGAAGAGATAGCGTGCGTCAAACGGCCCAGGAGCCGCTTCGGGGTGATACTGCACGGAGAAAGCGGGCAGCGTCCGATGGCGGATGCCCTCGATGCTCCCGTCGTTCATGTTCAAGTGCGTGACCTCCAGCTCCTTCGGAAGGCTCTCCGGCAGCACCGCGAAGTTGTGGTTCTGCGAGGTGATTTCGACGGTGTTCGCCAGCAGGTTCTTGACGGGGTGGTTGCAGCCGTGGTGCCCGAAGGGAAGTCGCCCCGTCCGCGCCCCGCACGCCAGTCCAAGAATCTGATGCCCCAGGCAGATGCCCATCAGGGGGATGTTCCCCAGCAGTTGCCGGACGCAGTCGATGACGCCTTTCACACCGTCCGGGTCGCCAGGGCCGTTCGACAGCAGAACGCCATCCGGCCGCATCGCCACAATTACCGCCGCGGGCGTGCTTGCGGGAACGACGCTCACCCTGCATCCCGCCGCCGTCAGCTGCCGCAGGATGTTAAACTTCACGCCGCAGTCAATGACCACCACATGCAAGTCGCCGCCGTCATTCCAGCAATACGGTGCGTGGGAGGTGACCTCGGCCGCGCAGTCCAGGCCATCCAGTCCAGGCCATTGCCGCGCACGCGCGATGGCCTCCTCGCATGGAAGGCTGGTGCCGTCCGCATGAAACCAGGCGCGCTGCGTGCCGTGGTCGCGCAGGTGAAGCACCAGTCGCCGCGTGTCCACATGGCTCAGCAAGGGCTTGCTGGACCGTTTCATCAGCTCCGCCAGGCTTTCCTGGCTGCGCCAGGAGGAAGGCGGATTCAGATTCTGGACCACCAGACCGTTCAGGAACAACCCCCGGGATTCCATGTCCTCGGCATTGCAGCCGTAGTTGCCGACTTCCGCCGTGGACAGGGTGACGATTTGACCAAAATACGACGGGTCCGAGACAATCTCCTGATAGCCCGTCATGCCCGTGTTGAAGACCGCCTCGCCGGGCAGGTCGCACGCCGCGCCGCAGGAGACGCCGGGGAATACGGTTCCGTCCGCCAACGCCAGATAGGATTGTGGGGTCATTGCAGTCGCCATACACCGAATCTTGTGGATTATCAAATCTGTTGTATTTAGCAACTCGCGTGCCAAGAAGACGGCGCAGGAAAGAGCCGGAAAAAGTACATTTTTGTAAAAAAACGCCGTAAATAGCAACAATATTGTTCAATGATTCCTAGCGGGCTAGGAAGGCTAGAAGTGCTAGAAGTGCTAGAAGTGCTAGGATGGCATAATTTATGCTAAAACCAATTTACTATGTCGGATTCCATCCAACACGAATGCGGAGTGTCCCTGTTGCGGCTGCGCAAGCCATTGAGCTATTATGCCGAGCGCTACGGCACGGGATACTACGGCTACGAGAAGCTCTCGCTGCTGCTGGAGAAACAGCACAATCGCGGGCAGGACGGCGCGGGAATCGCGTGTCTGGGCCTGGCCGTGCCACCCGGACGCCCCTTTTATCAACTGGAGAAGTCGTGCTCCGGCCAACTGCCCTTGGCGGAACTGCTGGGTCACATCGGCGAGGAAATCGAGAACGCGTGCGCGTCCGCGCCGGGGAAGGGGGAGGGCATCGAGGCACTGTCACGTCCTTTTTGGGGCGAGTTGTATCTGGGGCATCTGCGCTACGGGACTTACGGCGGACATACGCTGGCGGCCTGTCAGCCGCTGGTCTATGACAGCGCCTGGCGCAACCGCACCGTCCTCCTGGCGGGCAACTTCAACCTCACCAACACCACCCGGCTCTTCGAGCGGCTGGTCAGCCAGGGACACCATCCGCGTAGCCACCAGGACTCCGAACTGCTCCTGATGGAGCTGGTACACTCCCTGGGACAACTCGCTCACTCTCCCGCAGGATACTCCCACGCCGAAATCGCATCCCTCATCGCCGAAACCGCCCGGCCCTGGGATGGCGGTTTCGCCATCTGCGGCGCCTTCGGCAACGGCGACGCCTTCGCCTTCCGCGACGCACACGGCATCCGGCCAATGTACTATCATGTCGATGACGAGGTGGCGGTCGTCGCCTCGGAGCGGGTCGCCATCCAGACCACCTTCAATCTTTCCGCGCAGGAAGTCCCCGAATTGCCGCCCGGACAAATCCTGACCATTCTGGCCAATGGCGACACCCGTCTCTCGCCCTGTCTCCCCGAGGCCCCCGTCACCCGGTGCGTCTTCGAGCGCATCTATTTCAGCCGCGGGAATGACGCGGACATCCAGCGCGAACGCCGCGCCCTCGGTGCCGCGTTGGTTCCCCGCGTGCTCCAGGCCATCCGGGAGGACTACCGCAATACCGTCTTCAGCTACATCCCGAACACCGCGCTCATCAGCTACCATGGGATGCTAACCCGCCTCAGCGAGG
>JAFYIW010000078.1 GCA_017538465.1 Victivallales bacterium | reverse complement strand
ATTTCACATTTCACATTCAAAAAGAAGGCCACGCCTCAGGAGTAAGCAATCCAAAGGCGTGGCCGAAGATTTAGCCTGGCACGAGAAAGACCCGCCAGGCGCACGGCCCGCAAGGGGCCGAAGTAGCTACTTCTTCTTTTTCTTGAGCGCCGCTAGGTCAAGATTGGCAAAGCGGCGACGGAAGGCATCGACGCGTCCTTCGGTATCGACGAGCTTCTGCTTGCCGGTGTAGAAGGGATGGCACTTCGCGCAGATACCAATGGACTGCTTGGGCATGGTGGACTCGCACTCGAAGGTGGCGCCGCAGGCGCAGGTCACCGTGCACTTGACGTACTTGGGATGGATGTTTTCCTTCATGGTAGGATTTCCTTATGTAAATTACTTGTAATTAGTAGTTTATGACATCATCTAGAGATCCGCCAGAGCGGCCTTGCGGGAGAGGCGGACGCGTCCGCGGTCATCGATGTCAATCACCTTCACGGTGATTTCGTCGCCGACCTTGCAGATGTCCTCAACGGTCTTCACTCGGTAGTTGGCCAATTCGGAAATGTGCACCATTCCCTCCTGACCAGGCATGATTTCCACAAATGCGCCGAACTCCTTGACGGTCTTCACGGTGCCTTTGTAGATTTTGCCGATCTCGACCTCGCCAGTCAAGGCTTCGACCTCGTAGCGGGCCTGGTCCATGGCGGCCTTGGAATTCACGAAGATGCGGACAGTGCCGTCCTCCTCGACATTGATCTGGGCGCCAGTGCGATCCTGGATGCCGCGGATGTTCTTGCCCCCAGGGCCAATCAGGGCGCCGATCTTCTCGGGGTTGATCTTCACGGTGCAGACCTGCGGGGCATTCGGAGAGAGTTCCGCGCGCGGCTTGGCCAGGCAGGCGGTGAGAATCTCGCGGATCTTCGCGCGGGCGGCCTTGTTCCGCAGCATCGCCTGATACATCCCTTCGATGTCAAGACCAGCGATCTTGAGGTCCAGCTGGAAGCCAGTGATGCCCTTGGTGGTTCCGGCCACCTTGAAGTCCATGTCGCCGTAGTGGTCCTCGCTGCCGAGGATGTCGGTGAGGAACTCGCGGTGATCCGTACCGGTCACCAGGCCGATGGAGATGCCGATGACGGCGTCCGAAATCGGCACGCCTGCATCCATGAGCGCCAGCGATCCGCCGCAGACGGTGGCCATCGAGCTGGAGCCATTGGAACCCAGGATCTCGCTGGTCACGCGCACGGTGTACGGGAAGTCATCCACGGTGGGCATCGCCTGACGGATGGAGCGCTCGGCCAATGCGCCGTGACCGATCTCGCGGCGTCCGGTGGAGCCATAGCGGCCGACTTCGCCAGTGCAGAAGTTCGGGAAGTTGTAGTGGAGGATGAAGTTCTTCTTCGCGGGGCCGCCGGCGATGACGTCGTATTCCTGCGCGTCGCCAGTCCCGGAGAGCGTCGCGGTCACCAGCGCCTGCGTGTCGCCGCGCTTGAAGAGCGCGGAGCCATGCACGACGGGCAGCACGCCGACTTCGCAGGTGATGGGGCGCAGCTCGTCCAGCGCGCGTCCATCCTGGCGGACCTTCTTCTCCAGCACGAGATTGCGGATCGCCTTCTCCTTGATAATCTCCCATGCCAGCTCCGGATTCGGGGTGGCGCCAGTCTCGGGGTCGGCGAACTTCGGGGGAACTGCGGCGACGTATTCGTCCTTCAGGGCCTTCTCCTGCTCCTGGCGCGTCAGCTTGTCGGGCGCGCACACGGCGGCGGAGAGGCGGTCGCCGATGAACTCCTCGGAGGCCTTCAGGAACTCCGGAGTCGGCAGGTTGGAGACATACTCGAACTTCGCCTTGTTGACTTTTGCGGCCAGCTCCTGCTGGGCGGCGATCATCTTCTGGATGATGCCATCCGCGAACCACATCGCATCGCGCAGCTCCTCCTCCGAGATTTCCTTGGAGCAGCCCTCGATCATGATGGCCTTGCCGGTCACGCCGGAGTACACCAAATCGATGTCGCTCCGCTCCATCTCCGCATTGGAGGGGTTCGCGATGAACTCGCCGTTGATGCGACCGACACGCAATGCGCCGACGGGGCCGTTCCACGGGATGTCCGAGACCATCAGCGCCGCGCTGGCACCCAAGATGGAAAGGACGTCCGCCTCCTGCTTGCCGTCCGCGGACAGCAGCGTGGAGACAATCTGGACTTCGTTGTTGAAGCCCTCGGGGAACAACGGCCGCAGCGGACGGTCGGTCATGCGGGCGGTGAGGATTTCCTTCTCGGAGGGACGCCCCTCGCGCTTGAAGAAGCCGCCCGGAATCTTTCCGGCGGCGGCGAAGCGCTCGCGGTATTCCACGGAGAGCGGGAAGAAGTCGATGCCCTCGCGCGGCGCAGCCGCGCAGGCACAGACCAATACGGTGGTGTCCGCCTGGCGGACAACCACGGAGCCATTACACAAGAGCGCCAGCTTGCCCGTCTCGATGGAGAGGGTTCTTCCGCCGCCCAAGTCGATAGTGATGGATTCTATGCTCATTTCTACACTCCCTTAAGATAGGCGGCCAGCCGGGATGCGCGGATGCGCAGGGCTCCGGCGAGCCGACGGCAGTTATCGGCGCAGGCCCAGGGAGCCAATGAGGGTGGTGTAGCGGGCGTAGTCGTTGGAGGCCAGATAGCGCAGGAGCTTGCGGCGGCGATTGACCAAAGCAACCAGACCGCGGCGGGTGCTGAAGTCCTTCTTGTTGGCTTTCAGATGCTCGGTGAGCTCGAGGATGCGGGCGGTCATGATGGCGACCTGGACCTCGACGGATCCCACGTCATTCTCGGAACGCTTGTACTTCTGGATGGTTTCCTGCTTCTGTTCTTTATTCATGGTTGTTTTCCTTGTGGGAAGAATAGCCGCCAGACGGCCACCAGGCCAGATTGGGGAAGACCTTTCCCTCTTGCAGTCTTGGCCCAGCTCATAAAACCGCTGCGACAAACCCGTACTGTAACACCAATCTCCTGAATTTCAAACGAAAATCGACAAATTACGACAATTCCGCGCAACCGTCTGGACAAACGGAATTCTTTCTTTTCCAACTGCCAAGAAAGGATACTCTTTGAGTTGTAGAAATTTTCCTTGGAGGTATTACAGTATGATGCTTTTGAGGTTGCGCTGCGGATGAGGTCCGAATGGCATTACAGCCTTTCTTCACCACGGCCTCCTATCCAGGAACGGTCCGCTCCACCACCATGAAGTCGCTGATTGCCCACGGCGCAACCAAAGAAGAGTGGTCCATGCTAGTGGACCAAATGGAGACCAACGGTGAAACGGAGTTTACTCGGAACCGTTTCCGCAGTGCCATCGAAAAAATCAAGTGAGTTTTCCCATCCTGGTTTCCGCCAGGCTTTTTTCCACCCTACCCCAACAACTCAAAGATGATGAAAAAGTTTTTCCTGTTGATGTGCGCCTTGATTGGCGTGGCTGTCCTGCTTTCCTCCGTCGGATGTAAACGGGTTCAAAACAAGGATCCCCAAGCGCCGGACTTTGTCCTTGTTGTCGGTCTTGACCCTGGATTCCCGCCATACGGCTTCCGCAACGAAAAAGGCGAGTTGGTCGGCTTTGACCTTGATCTGGCCAAGGAAGTCGCCAAACGCCGCGGCTGGAAAATTGAATTCAAACCGATTGACTGGGATGCCAAGGACGCCGAGCTGGATACTTGGACCATCAACTGCATCTGGAATGGCTTCACCATGAGTGAAGATCGTCTAGACAAATACACCTGGACCACCCCATACGTAAATGCATCGCAAGTGGTGGCAGTCAAAAACAACAGCGACATCCAGACCCTTGCTGACCTTGCGGGACACGTAGTTGACACCCAAAAGGACTCTTCTGGACTGGAAGCAATCAATAGCGAAGAACACGCTGCATTGAAAGCATCTTTGAAAAAATTGACTCCGGTCGAGAACTACCAGATTGCCTTTATGGAATTGGAAACCGGCGCCTGCGAGGCAGTCATTGTGGATGATGGCGTCGCGCGCGACTTCCTCCAGAAAAGGCCCGATCAGTTCCGTATCCTGGAAGAAACGCTCCAAGACGAGCAGTATGGCGTTGGCTTCAAACTGGGCAACAACGAGTTGCGTGACCTGGTTCAGGAGACTCTCAACCAGATGATTACGGACGGAACTTTCAAGGCCATTTCCCAAAAGTGGTTTAACGGCGTGGATATGTCCATCCGCGAGTAAACTTTGTCATCCCGCCCTCGCCGGAAGACTCGAACCAACGATCTTCCGGCGAGTTCCTTCTTTGCGCCGGTCGTATTTTCCTGGTTGATACACCATTGCCCCAGTTATCCATCATCGCTCAATATAGTTATCCATGAAATGGTCTAGGCTTTCTTTAATCCTTATCAGAGGGTTCAATGTCATTGGCTTGCTCGTGGCAGGTTATTTGTTCACGAAATTAATGATATCATCCATAGACTGGGAATGGCTTTCTTCAATCCTCATCCAATTGCTCAAAGGCTTTGGCTTGACCGTGGCGATCTTCGGATTCACCCTGCTCTTCTCGATGCCTTTGGGAATGGCGTTGTGCAATGTCCGAATGAGCAGACTGAAAATCCTCTCGTGGCCGGCGAAGCTGTATATCTCAATCATGCGTGGCACGCCGCTGATGCTGCAGATTCTGATTATCTTCTTTGGCCCGTATTATGTATTCCAGTTTTTTAATCTAGACATATCATTATCTGACGCCTATCGTTTCCCTGCGGTCATCATTGCCTTCTCGTTGAATTACGCCGCATACTTCGCGGAAATCTATCGCGCCGGCATCGAATCCATCCCAATCGGCCAGTATGAGGCCGCGAATGTGCTCGGCTACAGCCGTCTTCAGACCTTTTTCAAGATCATCCTCCCGCAGGTCATCAAGCGCACCCTGCCTCCCGTGACCAATGAAATCATCACGTTGACCAAGGACACATCGCTGGCTTATGCGGTCGCCTGCGCGGAAATGTTCACGATCGCCAAGCAGTTGGCTGCCTCCCAAAGTTCCATGGCCCCCTTTGTCGCCGCGGCGGTTTTCTACTACATCTTCAATTTCGTGGTCGCCTACGTGATGGAGCGTTGCGAACGGAAGTTGAACTATTATCAATAATTAAATTGAATGGAGAAAGTTATGTCAATCTTTGAAGTCCGTCATCTCAGCAAGCGGTTCGGCGACCTGGAAGTCCTCAAAGACATCTCCATGACTATCGAGCCAGGCGAAATCGTCTCCATCATCGGTCCCTCCGGCAGCGGGAAATCCACCTTCCTGCGCTGTGCCACGCTATTGGAGACGATGGAGCACGGCACGATGAAATACCAAGGCAACGTGGTCTGCGAGGAAAGGCCCGGCCATGGTGCGGTTTATGCCCCAGGTCGCACGCTTAAGAAAATGCGCGCGTTCTTCGGGCTGGTTTTCCAGAACTTCAATCTCTTTCCCCACTGGACAGTCCTGAAGAACATCATCGACGCACCGATTTCCGTGCAAGGACGGCCCAAAGAGGAAGTCCTCGCGGCCGCCAAGGCGCTGTTAAAGCGCATGGGGCTGGAGAGCAAGGCGGACGCCTATCCCTGCCAGCTGTCGGGCGGCCAGCAGCAGCGCGTCTCCATCGCACGCGCGCTGATTTCCAAACCGCAAATCATCTTCTTTGACGAGCCGACTTCCGCGCTGGACCCCGAATTGACCAGCGAGATCCTCAAGGTCATCAAGGATTTGGCCGCCGCCCACATGACGATGGTCATCGTAACCCATGAAATCGAATTTGCGCGCCATGTCTCCGACCGCGTGATCTTCATGGCGGACGGCGTAATTGTGGAACAGGGTCCTCCAGAGGAGGTCATCGGCAATCCCAAGCATCCGCGAACCCAGGCCTTCTTGAGAAAACTGAGCCACGCTGACAACTGATTTCCATCTGCTTTTCTCGGAAAACAGAAAAGAAAATCCCCCGGAGCCTGTGATGGCGCCGGGGGATTTCTGCTTTAAGCCTTTAGCTTTTGGCTTCCTTGGCTTACACGCCCTGGCGAGCGGTGCGGGCCAGTTCGCCGAGGGAACGATTCACGCTGGGGGTGTAGCCCTTCAGCGGCATGATGCGCTCGTGGATGGTGTCCAGAATCCAGCCGACCTGTGGGAAGAACTTGGACTCCAGTTCGGCGGCGGGAGAGACCCAGTTGCGGCTGCCGAGGACGGCCAGCGGCGCATCGAGGTAGTCGAAGGCGAGCTGGCTGAGGTTGGCGGCGACATTCTGCATCACGTTGCCACGCTCGACGGCCTCGCTCATCAGGATGCCCTTGCCAGTCTTCTTGATGGACTCGACCAGCTTGTCGTAGTTGAGCGGGTTGAGGGAGCGCAGGTCGATGACCTCGGCATCGATGCCATACTTCTCCTGGAGTTCCTTCGCGGCCTCCAGCGCCTTGTAGAGCATCGGTCCGACGGTGATCATGGTGAGGTCCTTGCCGACCTTCTTCACGTCGGGTTCGCCAATCGGAATCTCGTAGTAGCCTTCCGGCACGCCGCCCTGGTGGAACTCTTCGCCACGGGCGTAGCACTGCTGGGATTCCAGGCAGATCACGGGGTCGGTGCCAGCGAGCGCGCTGTTGAGCAGGCCCTTCGCGTCATACGGGGTGACGGGATAGATGACCTTCAGGCCCGGAATGTGGGTGAAGATGCTGGACCAGTCCTGCGAGTGCTGTGCGCCATACTTGAAGCCCACGGAGATGCGCACCACGACCGGCATGCGCAGCACGCCGCCGGACATCGCCTGCCACTTGGAGAGCTGGTTGAACAGCTCGTCGCCGCAGCGGCCGATGAAGTCGCAGTACATGATTTCGGCGACGGCGCGGCCACCGGCCAGCGCGTAGCCCACCGCGGCGCCGATGATGGCGGCCTCGGAGATCGGGGAGTTGAAGAAGCGGTGATACGGCAGCAGCTCGGTGAGGCCGCGGTAGCAGGCGTACGCGCCGCCCCAGTCGCGGTTGTCTTCGCCGAAGGCGACCATGGTAGGATCCTTGGAGAAGCGGTTGGTCATCGCCTCGAAGACGGCGTCGCAGATGTTGTAAACCAGCATCTTGGAGTAGGGTTTGCCCTCGGCGTCCGCGAAGTAGCGCTGCTTCTTCTGGATCTTCTTGAACTGCTCGTTCTCGGCGAGGGGCTGGAGGAAGTCGGCATCGCCCTTGCGGGACTCGTCGCAGGACTCCAGCTTCTTGTTGGAGAACATCACGGACTCGATGAACATCGAGTCGAGCGCCTCGTACTTGGAGATGTCCTTGTCGATGGCGAGGATGAAGCACTCCTTGACCATGTCGTGGACCTGCTTCTCGACGGCGGCGGCCTCCAGTTCGGTGAAGATCTTGCCCTTGACCATCTTCTCGCGGTAGTGCTGGATGGGATCAAAGGCCTTCCAGATGTCGAGTTCCTCCTTGGTGCGGTAGCTGGAGGCGTCGGAGGGGGAGTGACCGCCAATGCGGTAGGTGCACACGTCGAGCAGCGCGGGGCCTTCGCCCTTCAGCAGGTGGTCCTTCTGGCGCTTCACGGCGTCGGCGACGGCGAGCGGGTCATAGCCGTTCACGCGTTCGGAGAACATCTGGTCGGGATCCACGCCCGCGCCGATACGTGCGAGCTGGCCGTAGCCCATCGTCTCGCCGAGCCAGTTCTCCTTCTCGCTGCCGGCGGTCTGGCCGCCCATGCCGTAGATGTTGTTGGAGCAGTTGAAGAGGATGGGCATGCCCTTGAAGCCCTTCTCTTTCCACAGCGTCTTGAACTGGCCCATCGCGGAGAACATCAGGCCTTCCCACACCGGTCCGCAGCCGAAGGAGGCGTCGCCGATATTGCACAGCACGATGCCCTTCTGGTCATTGACCAGTTTGAAGAGCGCGGCGCCGGGCGCCACGGGGCCGCTTCCGCCGACGATGGCGTTGTTCGGATAGATGCCGAACGGGGTGAAGAAGCAGTGCATCGAGCCGCCCCAGCCCTTGTTGAAGCCGGTCACGCGGGCGAAGATCTCCGCGTAGGCGCCGTAGATGAGGAAGTACTTGGCGAGGTCCTTGACGGTGGTGCACTTGCAGTGCTCCTGCACGACCTTCAGCGTCGCGCCGCCGAAGAAGTCCTCCATGATCTTCTGGAGCTTCGCGTCATCCAGCTTGCGGATGGCGGAGAGGCCCTTCGCCAGAATCTCGGAGTGCGAGCGGTGGCTGCCGAAGGTGAAGTCATTCATGTCCAGGTTGTAGGCGGCGCCGACGGCGGTCGCGGCCTGGCCGAGCGACAGGTGAGCCGGGCCGGGATGCTTGTAGGCGACGTCCTCGAACTTGCCCTGGAGCTTGATCTCATTGATGACCGTCTCGAAGATGTGGCACACCAGCATGTCGTGGTAGATGGCCGTGAAGTCCTCTTTGGAGTAGATCTTCTTCTCCTCGGTGAGGCTCTTCTTGTACTGGCAGACGGGGATGTCCTTGAAGGTGATTTTGCCCGGCTTGAACCAATCTTCCGGGGTGACGACTAGACATTTGGTCATTGCTTTCTAAGTCCTTGTGGTTTAGTGAGTTATGATAACAAACAAAAATGACTGAAAAGTTGTCCAAGCCTTTAGGTATTGATTTCAGTGCTATTTCAAACTCCGAAATTTGAAACTGAAACACTTTAACCTTTTGACTTTAGACTTTAAACTCTGGGTTAAGCGTGCAGCACCGCCTCGCGGATGGATTCGGAGACAGTGGGGTGCGGGAAGACAATGCGGCGGACGGTCTCGTTGGTCATCTCCTGGCCGACCATCGCGGAGGCCGCGCAGATGAACTCGCCGGCGCAGCCGCCGATGGCGTGCACGCCAAGGACCTGGCCGTATTTCTCGCTGAGGAGAACCTTCACCGTGCCGTTCTTGCCGGCGAAGTCCACCATGAAGCGTCCCGCCAGCGCCATCGGGACGACGGCCTTGCGATAGGCGATGCCCTTGGCCTGAAGTTCCTGCTCGGTCGCGCCGACCTGGGCGACCTCGGGATGCGTGAAGATCACGGACGGGATGGCCTTGTAGCTCATGCGGTCCTGGATGCCGAACATGTTGTTGACCGCCACGATGCCCTCGCGGGTGGCGGCATGCGCCAGCAGGCAGCGTCCAGTCACGTCGCCGCACGCCCAGATGCCCGGGACGCTGGTGTGGCCGAACTCATCGGTCACGATGCCTTTGCGGTTCGTCTCGACGTGGACCTCCTCCAGACCGATGCCCTGCATCACCGCACGGCGACCCGTGGAGTTGAGCACATAGTCGCCAGTCACGGCCTGCTCCTTGCCCTCCGGGTCAAGGTAGTGCAGCGTGGAACCCTCGATCTTGACGACCTTGCAGTTCAAATTGATGGTGATGCCCGCGCGCACCAGCGCCTTGTGGAGCTGCTGGCCAATCTCGTCATCCACCACGGGGGCGATCTTGGGCATCATCTCGACGATGGTGACCTTCGCGCCGGCGGTCGCAAAGAAACTGGCGAACTCCAGGCCAATCACGCCGCCGCCGATGACGACGAGCGCCTTCGGCACCTTGTCCAGCGCGAGAATGCCCGTGGAGTCGAGCACCAGCGGGTTGTCCTTGAGACCAGGGATGGGCGGGCAAGCCGGCACGGAACCAGTGGCGACCAGGATGTTCGCGCCCTCATAGACCTTTCCGGCGGCCTCGACTTTGCCGACGCCGACAATCTTCGCCTCGGCCTTCACGACCTCGACGCCCGCGGCCTTCTCCATCGCGGCGACGCCTTTCACCAGCTGCGCCACGACCTTCTGCTTGCGCGCCTGAACCGCCGCCATGTCCAGCGTGGCTGCGGCGGCCTTGATGCCGTAGGCAGCCGCCTCGTTGCACTCCTCCAGGGCCTTCGCGCTGCGCATGAAGGTCTTGGTCGGGATGCAGCCGACATTCAGGCAGGTGCCGCCCAGTTCTT